>CAZNOB010000095.1:0-3006 GCA_964574535.1 uncultured Granulosicoccaceae bacterium
CACGCCTTTGTAAAGGCGGGTATCGAGGCAGGTTACGAGGCTACTGACGACTACAACGGTGAAAAACAGGAAGGCTTTGGCCCCATGGAACAAACCGTTTACAAAGGGCGGCGGTGGTCGACTGCCAATGCCTATCTGAGGCCTGCGTTAACTCGTGACAACGTCAGCGTACAGCGTGGACAGGTACGAAAAGTTGTCTTTGAAGGTAATCGTGCGGTCGGTGTCGAGGCCGACATTGGCGGCAAAATAGTTGAACTGCGAGCGGGCAGGGAAGTTATTCTCAGTGCATCATCTATTAATTCTCCAAAATTATTGATGTTGTCCGGTATTGGAGACGAAGCCCATTTGCGCAGCCATGGTATTGATGTGGTTTGTCATCGCCCCGGGGTGGGGCAGAACCTGCAGGATCATCTGGAATTTTACTTTCAGGTGGAATGCAAACAACCGATCACACTTTATTCCAAGCTAAATTTATGGTCCAAGGGGCTGATAGGTGCTCGCTGGTTGTTTTTGAAATCGGGTCTCGGGGCAAGTAATCATTTTGAGTCTGCAGCGTTTATTCGTTCGGATAAAGGGGTGTCATACCCGGATATCCAGTATCACTTTTTGCCTGTGGCGATTCGATATGATGGCAAGTCCGCGGCCAGGGCACATGGCTTTCAGATGCATGTGGGCCCAATGCGGTCAGAATCACGTGGTGAGGTAACCTTACAATCAGCTGATCCGGCAGATAAACCCGATATTCTCTTCAACTACATGTCGAAAGAAAAAGACTGGAGTGATTTTCGAAAGTGCATTCATCTTACCCGTGAGCTACTTAGACAACCTGCCTTTGCAGAATACGCAGGACCAGAGATTGCACCGGGTGATGCCCTGCAAACTGAAGAACAATTAAACACGTTTATCCGCGAACATGTCGAAAGTGCTTACCACCCTTGCGGTACCTGCAGGATGGGAGCATCCTCCGATAATGCAGCGGTGGTGGATCCGAATTGCCGGGTGATCGGCGTCGAGGGGCTGAGGGTAGTCGACTGTTCTGTTTTTCCCAGAATAACCAACGGCAATCTCAATGCGCCGACGATAGTCACCGCTGAAAAAGCAGCTGATGCAATTCTCGGTAAGCCGCCGCTACCAAAATCGGTGCAGAAACCGTGGCGTAGCGAACGATGGCGAGAGTCTCAGCGCTAAAAAATACCACGCGCAATACAAATACACTCGCTGGCTGGAATCTGTATAATCCTGCGCCGGTTATCCCTCTAAATGAATTTACCCGAAATCTGATAATGAACGAATCTAAAACTCCGCGCCTGTTGACAGAAGGCTTTGTATATTTGGCGGCCTTTACGCTCTGCATTCCTGCGGCTAACTGGATGCTCGGCAACGTTGGTAGCGTATGTCCACCGGACGGGCCTTGTCTGTTGCCGGTCGCTCCAGGCTTGATGGCCCCCAGCGGTGTATTGTTGGCCGGGCTGGCGCTTGTATTGCGAGATCTTGTACAACGCAGGCTCGGCAAGGGCTGGGCAATCGCAGCAATTCTCGCTGGCGCTTTATTGTCCTATTTATTGGCACCACCAGCTCTGGTGGTAGCATCAGCTGTAGCATTTTTATTATCAGAACTGGCCGATTTTGCTGTGTATACACCATTGCAGGAACGTCGATTGATATTGGCTGTGGTAGCAAGTAGCGTCGTTGGTCTGGTGATCGATAGTGTAGTGTTTCTGTTTCTGGCGTTCGGTAGTCTTGATTTTTTGGCGGGCCAGATTGTTGGCAAGGCGTGGATGGTGCTACTGGCGATTCCACTCATCTGGCTGATTCGTGAAAGCGATGCCAAAAGAGGGGTGGTACCTGCATAGCACTGTCATTCGGGAGTTGCGCAATAGTTTTGGTTGTAAAACTATTGAGGATTATCGTGCAAAGCAATAGCAGTCTGTTATTTCATGCAAATCCTTGTTGTGAGTGCGATTCGGGTTGACTTAACTGGCATGATGGCAGTTAAAAGGCACAGGTATTTGTCCCCGGAGGATCAAATAAATCATAAAAACGTAAAAAAAATGCCTTAGATTAATAACCTGATAAATAACAGGTATATCTCATGAAAAGGTCGCTCTACACACGCTTTCAAAATTACATGATGCATTTGGGAAATGTCAAAACCCGACGCATATTATTGCAACTTGATCAACGCACGCTGGAAGATGCCGGACTCTCCAGAGATCTGCTGGAACAGGGTGTCAGTGCCTGGCCGTGGCGAATTGAAGAAGCGGCTGAAGTCCCTCGGCAACAGGTTGAGGCTGCTCCAATCCAGCGTGATGTCGCCAACCCTCTTGTGGCTGACGATCACATAAAGCACGCAGCCTGATTGTCATCATTGATGTGTCGATGCAAAAGAATGTTAAAGCTTTTTTCTTTGATTCCTGAGTCATTGACTTGTGCAGGCAAGTGATCACTGCAGAGAGCAGTGATCATTTGTGAAATTGGAAGTTCCTTTCTTGCTTTGAGCTCTGGCATCGCTGAAACTACTGCAATAAGTCTATCGACTGTCTCTGGCGGTCGTGGCTCCGTACTAATATTCTACTGGAGAGCAAAATGACCTTGCTTAAGGATGTGCGTTTATTGTTGATCATAGGGCTGGCTATTGTTTGCCTGATCGCGCTGAAATTGTGTTCAACAGCTTATGAGAGCGATATAAATTCGGTGTCGTCCACAAAGCAGTCCGGTGTTGTCGCCGAGTCATCAAATGACGGTGAACAAGCCGTTGTCGCCGCTAACAGTGATGAAACAGACAAGGCAGAGGGCGCCGAGGTTGCCAATTCTGAGGAACAAGCTGAAACAGCAACATCCGCTGATGAAGAAAGTGCTCAGGCAGAAAACGCTGAAGCTGTAGTTAGCGGGGACGACGCAAAGCCTGAAGGCATGGCAGAGGCGGTAGAAACCGTGGTGGCTGAGGAAACCACAGCAACTGAAGAAACCACAGCAACTGAAGAAACGGTAGTGGCTGAAGAAACC
>CAZNOB010000095.1:3106-13314 GCA_964574535.1 uncultured Granulosicoccaceae bacterium
CACAGCAACTGAAGAAACCACAGCAACTGAAGAAACGGTAGTGGCTGAAGAAACCGCAGCGACTGAAGAAGCAGTAGTAGCTGCAGAATCAGCACCTGCAGACGAAACTGCGTCAGCTGAAGAAATAGCACCGGCAGACGAGTCTGTAAGTGCAGTCCAGTCAGCAGTTACATCAGCCGAAGCTGTGGAAGAAACAACAGTGGCAGTCGAAGAGGAAGCCAGCACGGATGAAGGTGAGGTAACCACTCTGGTGGCAGAGACTGTAGACGCCATCAGTGTCTCGCCGATTGTTCTTAAAGATGCTGCGGCCAGTGGAGACTTTCTACCGGATCTTAAAACCGATATAGGTTCAGTACAGGATGGCTTGAATCAGTATGAAGAAAAGCTTGGGGTTGCCAAATCTTTGCTGGAGAAGCTCAAAGGCGGAACCCAATAAGCACACCGACAGGTAGAAGGTAGCAAACAAAAAGGCGGGTTTTGTTCCATAAGCCCGCCTTTTTTATTGCGTTTTAGTTATTGGAAACAAGGTTCCGAGGTGCTCTTATAATTTCGGGGCGACTTACTTTGCGTTCTGCTGAGCATCCTTAATAAGCGATGCCAAACGAAAAAAGCCGTGTACCATTTTCGAATACGGCATCAATAAAAATAGAGTGAGTACCGTGCCCAGGTGAATAGCAAGGATGGCAGGTACCCAGTCTGTGCCAGCCACCCCGAATAGCAGAAGGCCAGTTGCCCCGGTAGCGCCGAGTAATAAAGTAAAAGACATCTCGCCACCCCGTTTATTGGTTGCGCCAAGAGATTCGTCTGCTTTTAATTTAAGCCATACCAGTCCGCCACAGCCCACGACCAGTAATACACCGCCCGGTAGCCCGAGTAGCTTGGGAATAGAGAGCGTCGGATAGGGCGCCGGAATATCCAGCAGGTAGTGCATTAGTGTTGCCGAAGCTGTAGACGCAAAGCAAAGTAAGAAACCACCCATGGTTGCCTGGTGGAACCAGCGGCGTTTATTTGAATAACGGTCACCCGCTTCGTAGTTGCATCCCTCGCCATGGCCTCCGGATAGATTTTTCATTTTGGCAGTGCTGCTCAGGGCTTGCCGGATATGCGACCATTCAATGGCTTTTCCTTCGATGGTTCGCCAATAATCTCGCAATGCGAGCCTGATGACTAATAGGGGAGCTAAAAACGCTGGAATGAACAGGGTTATCATGGCCGAGTGAGATAAGAATGCGTAAAAACCCTCGCCCTGTTGTGGCTTAAATGATTGCATTAACAGGAAAAGCGACGTAATGGCCAGCACGAGCAGTCCGGCAATCGCGACACCGTGTTGCTGAAAAATTCGTGATAACCAGGTTGGTCGTATAAACGAATGCCATGAATCTACTCTGACATCGGCAAGGCTCTGCGGCAGATTGATATTAAACTCGTGGGGTGCAGTATATTGGCAGGCATGGAAGCAGCCCTGACAGTTGTGACACAGGTTCGCTAACTGGATGATGTCACTGCGGTTAAAGCTGCGTTGCCGGTTAATGGCGGGAAAGACTGAGCAGTAGCCCTCGCAGTAACGACAGGCATTGCATATTTGCACTTGCCGCTCCGCTTCAATAATGAGTGCCTGTAATTTAGCGGACATATTTTCCGGCCTCCGTGCCGGCCTTGCGTCCAAAGACCGTGCCGATCGTCATTCCGAAGCCTGCAAGATATCCTTCACCTAAAATGCTGCCTGCCATAATTTCTCCTGCAGCCCAGATGTTTTCAAATGGTTGTCCATCGCTTTTGAATACCCTTGCTGTTTGGTCGACTTTTAAACCCAGGTAGGTAAATGTAACACCCGGTCTGAGAGGGTAGCCGTAGAACGGTGGTTGGTTAATTGGCCGTGCCCAGTTGGTTTTGGCAATATCGAGATTGGCAGTCGCCAGGCCGTCAAGTTCAGTTGGATGAAAGTCTCCTGGCTGGCAGCTTCGATTGAATTCAGAGACGGTTTTTTCCAGTGCAGCACCATCTAACTGAAACTGTTCTGCGAGCTCGGTTAGTGAATCCGCTTTCAGGGGGGGAAAAACTGATGGCATAAACAGGTCGATCGATTTTGAATCTATCACTGCAAAGGCAATCTGGTCTTCCTGTGCTGCGACTAATCGACCCCAGATTGCGTATCTTTTTGGCCAGACGTCTTCGCCTTCGTCATAGAACCGCTGCGCGTGTTTATTGACCACTACAGAAAATGGCACACAGTCGAGGCGGGTGACGATGCCGCCATCGAATTTTGGAGCGCGGCCGTCAATGGCAACCGCATGGCACTGAGTGGGATCTCCCACGCTTTGAGCACCCTTGTCCAGCATATTCTTTAGGACAAGACCTTTATTGTACGGTGTGCCCCGTATCAGAAAATTTTTTGCAGCCGGCCCCCAGGCGCGGGCAAGCCAGTCCAGATCACCTTGAAAACCGCCGCTGGCCAATACTACTGATTGCCCTTCGATGCGATGTGTTTCCCCGTCCTTGGTGACGTCGACTGCTGTAAATTTGTTGGAATCCAGATGCAGGTTTTTGACTGATGCCTCATAGACAATAGTAGCCCCCTGATCTTGCAGAGCATTGTATAGAGCGTTTACCAGTGCCTTGCCGCCACCCAGGAAAAAAGCATTGGTTCGGCTGAGTGAAAGCGTACCGGAGAGTGAAGGCTGAAAACGAATACCATGCGCTTCCATCCATGCGACGCAGGTCTGTGATTCATTGATGGCCATGCGGGCCAGTGCTTCATCTGTATTGCCCTTTGTGACTCGCAGTAAGTCGTCAAAGTACTCATTAGTCTGGTACGAATCAGTCAGCTTTGACAACGGACCATCATGCATACAGCGAAAGTTGCGTGTGTGTCTCGAATTGCCGCCACGATAAACTCGGGGTGCACTTTCAAGCAGCAATACCGATGCACCGCTGTGTGCTGCCTCAATGGCTGCGCACAGGGCCGCGTTGCCACCTCCCACAACAATGACGTCCCACCGGGATTGGCTAATCGAATTCATGGTCTAAACGTTGGTATGTGCCGATTGAATTTGCGTGCAAGTAGTGGAGCTTATCATTGAAGTAATATCAGGCGCTATTCAGGCTCCCGAGAATAGTTGTTAACTGATCCAGTTGTTTTGCATTGATATTACGCAGCAAGTACTGACTGCTATCGTTCATCGTGGTGCTGGCCTCTTTGAAGCGTTTTCTGCCTGAATTGGTCAGGGTCACCAGACTGACTCTGGCATCCCGCGGGTGGGTGTTTCGTTTTACTAATCCAATTTTTTCCATAGGCAATAACATGCGCGTGACACCAGAGGCGCTTCGACAGACCGCCTCTGCCAGATCTATTCTCCGCATTGACTGTTGGGGCGCGCTGTTTAGGTGCGATAACACCATAAATTCGGTCAGGCCAATCCCGTGGATATTGCCCAGGCTTGCGTCCAGTGCGCGTGTCAAAGCGGCGTGACAGGTCCAGATACCGGAGATAGCATCGGCTGATGTACATTTGCTTGTAGTCATAAGATAATTGTAATGTATTTGAGTCTGCAAGTATATAGCAAATAATTGTCCAGACTGTTCTTTGCTCTGGAGGCCGCGACGAGCCGAAACCTGTATAAGTATAGGAGTTGATTTACCGAGATATATGCTGACTATTCCGAATAGCGATAACTGTCGCCTCGGGCCGAGCAGTGAGAGTTTCAGCCAGTAGAGTGATTGAAAATATCCTTTGCGGAGAGTCCTGCGGGGTCTGCCTGAAGGTTATTGTGCGTTCGGGCTGATTGCGAAGCTACTGTAATAATTGATCAGAGCTCATGTTGCCGTTGTTATTTCTAAGGTGGGCTAACATTTGTTGTTGTTGCATCAGCAGGTCTGAATCTTCCGGGTATAACATAAGCTGAAAGTCCAGGCAGTTAATCGCGTGTTCGCTATCTTTTTTCCCAAGATAAATTGCTTTCAAATTTTCCAGAATACGCCTTAGCAATTGACGGTTAGTTGCAGCTTGAAAGTAGCGATCATCAGGATCAGGCCGTTCTCCGTACAAGTTGGCCAGAATTTCATAGCAGGCTTCACGGCTGACTATTTTTCCTGCGAATGGATCTATTAATTTTTCGCTATTTTGATCTTTAACCACCAGTAAAAAATGTGCGGGAAAGTTTATGCCGTAGGTCTGTATTAAGGGGATATGGTTAGAAAGTCTTTGCAGTACAGAAATATACACCAGCGCCAGAGTGATCGGAATGCCAAGCCTGCTGGTGATCACATGGTTAAACAAACTATTGGAAATGTTGTAGTAGTCTTCACGATTGCCCCGAAACTGTTGATTGTTGGAGATGAAATCCACTAGAGTTTCAGCATCTACGACTGGCCAGTCCCTGGCTAACAATGCCAGCTCATCAATGCGTTTCAATTCATTGTCGACATTGAGTCCGGGTTGAAAATGCCCGGCAATAATAAAAGCGCAACGCGCTATGTCTATTTCCCTGGTGTTAGCTGCCGTGGCGTTCAGAAATTGCTTTCGATAGTTCAGAGGAAAACCTCGAGTAACCCTTTGGGAGTGTAAGTATAACGCAGTTTCGATCGCCGGAGCTGGTCACCACTGGCGATATCCACCGGTATCGATATGAAACCGTCGACCCTGGTACAAACCAAGCCCCATGTTTAATCTTCTGCCATGTATCTGCCATATCTGCTGCAGGCGTTTATGTAGCTCTGCGCGGCTAAGGTCTGATGAGGGTTTGACGTCAAGTGCTGAAAACTCAAGGTGTTGGCTACGTTTGGCACCGCCGGCGATGCGATTGTAGGTTGGCGTTCGGTAACCGGATAATACTTCTACTGGTCCGATGGCTGGAATAACAAAACGCCGCATAAATTTCAGCGTCCTGGCCATACCCGGCCATAGCGCTTCCGGTGGAAACGCGTATTGTGGCAGCCGGTTGTTTTTCCAGTCCGTGCCTTGTCGCAGCAGTTGCTCGATCGGAATAACGTTCGCAACGCTGTTTACTCGAAGGTGGCGTTCAAATTTAAGCAGAGTTCCCTGATGGTTGCCGTCAGCGATAAATGCCTGAAAATCCCCGGAGGGTTGTGGTCTGGGTGGTGTTCGAGCGCAAGAGATGCACACCGTTAGTATTAAAAATAGGGTAAGCAGGAAGCGACGAGTGACGGAGCGAGTGATCATGTTAAAAGTCTGTGGGGTTTTACAAATTGCTTGCGTTGGTTCAGGCTGTCCCGGAGATCCTTGCCGTTCACTGCCTGCAATAGCTGTCTGCGTTGGCAGTGGTATCTGCTGGAATCACTAAGTCAAGAAATATGGGCCGGTTGAATTTACAAAGTTAAAGTTGCTTTCCAGTAAAAGATATGTACAGACTGCAAGTTGGCGCGGGATCAGATCATTACCAGTGTATAAATTCTGAAATACTTAATTATGCAAAAAGAAATAATCAATAAAATCCGTGCATTACCTTGTTGGCCATCGTCTGAAATTCTAGTCGATGTTTTGGAAGGCGGGATTACTAATCATAACTATTTAGTGACATGCGCTGACGGTCAGTTTGTGGTTCGTATAGGCGATGACATTCCCGTTCATCAAATCATGCGTTTTAATGAGGTTGCTGCAGCTAAGGCAGCATATTTCACAGGCTTGTCTCCAAAGATAACATATCACGCGTGTGGTGTATTGGTAATGGATTATATTGAATCTATAGCGCTCAGTGCTGAACGCATGCAACAACAAGAAACACTTGGCAAAGTGCTGGCGCTCATCAAAAAGTGCCATAACGAATTGCCTCAGCATTTGCGAGGTGCGTCAGTTGTCTTCTGGGTATTTCATGTGATCAGAGATTACGCAGCCACACTTGTCGACGGCAAAAGTAAGTATGTTTCATTGCTTCCACAGCTTTTAAACACAGCACAAGAACTCGAGCGTGCGGGCGGGCCTTTCGATATAGTCTTTGGGCACAATGACTTGTTGCCCGCCAATGTGCTCGATGATGGTAGCCGTTTCTGGCTAATTGACTGGGAGTATGCCGGCTTTAATACACCTCTTTTTGACCTGGGTGGTTTGGCTTCGAATAACGAACTTTCAGAACCACTGGAACGCTGGTTATTGCAGGAATACTTTGAGACCCAGCCAGATGATCAGTTGTGGAAACGCTATCAGGCAATGAAATGTGCGTCGTTACTGCGCGAAACACTCTGGAGTATGGTGTCTGAAATTCATTCCACAATCGATTTCGACTATTCAGTTTATACCGCCGATAACCTTGAACGTTTTCAATCATCGCTCAAAAATTTTAAGAACTGCTGAATAATACAGTGAATAATATTCCTTCTGCATCGAAAGTTGTTGTCATCGGTGGTGGTATTGTCGGTTGTTCAACGGCGTATCATTTAGCCAAACTTGGCTGTGAAGTGGTGATGCTTGAACAACACCGGCTGACTTCTGGCTCTACCTTTCATGCCGCTGGCTTGGTCGGTCAGTTGCGTAGTAATGCCAATGTTACCCGCTTGCTTGGTTATTCGGTTGATCTCTACAAAACGCTGGAGCATGAAACAGGGCTTGCGACCGGCTGGAAAATGAACGGAGGACTAAGGCTTGCTTGTAACCTGGCGCGCTGGACAGAAGTGAAACGCCAGGCCACCACTGCACATTCGTTTGGGCTTGATATGCAGTTGCTCACACCGCAGGAGGCTCAGGCGTTGTGGCCGCTTATGCAGGTTGATGACGTAGTTGGCGCCGCGTTTTTACCGACTGACGGCCAGGCCAATCCTTCGGATATAACACAAGCGCTGGCAAAAGGAGCCCGGCAGGCTGGCGCATTGATCTTTGAAAACACAGCGGTGCTCGATCTGAAAATTGACAAAGGCGTTATCAATGCAGTGGTTACTGATCAGGGCGTTATACAGTGTGAGAAAGTCGTGTGTTGTGCGGGACAATGGAGCAGAGAGTTTGCGGCTCGATTTGGTGTGGCAGTGCCATTGGTGTCGGTACAGCATCAATACATGTTAACCGAGCCACTCGGCGGGGTGACTGGCGATTTACCTACTCTTCGGGATCCGGATCGACTAACGTACTACAAAGAAGAGGTTGGTGGCCTGGTGATGGGAGGCTATGAGCCAAATCCGATACCCTGGGCAATTGATGGAATCCCCGATAGTTTTCACTACACATTGCTGGATTCAGATTTTGACCATTTCGAGCCCATGTTGGAGCTGGCACTCGGCAGAGTACCCTCGCTTGCAGAAGTCGGAGTGAAACAATTGATCAACGGGCCAGAGAGTTTCACACCAGACGGAAATTTTATTCTGGGTGAGGCACCAGAGCTAAAAAATTTCTATGTAGGTACCGGGTTCAACGCCTTTGGAATAGCTTCCGGGGGTGGTGCAGGGATGGCTCTTGCTGAATGGGTGTTTCGCGGTCAGCCTCCGTATGATTTGTGGAGTGTTGATATCCGTCGCTTTGGCCAGCCGCACCGGGACACTCATTGGGTGCGCCGTCGGTCACTCGAAGCTTATTCAAAGCACTACACCATGGCCTGGCCATTTGAAGAGTATGCATCTGCACGCCCTGGTAGAAGATCACCGCTATATGATGTACTGAAAGGACAGGGAGCATGCTTCGGCGAAAAGCTGGGGTGGGAACGACCAAACTGGTTTGCAGATCTGGTCGCAGGCGAGGAGCCAAAAGACATTTACAGTTTTGAAATACCTGACTGGCACGCTGCTGTCGCCCGGGAACATGCGGCCATAAGAACGACTGCAGCGATAATCGATCAAACATCTTTCGCCAAGTATCTACTCAAGGGCCCGGATGCGTTGCCAGCTCTGGAGTGGATTGCAGCAAACAATATAGACAGGTCAGCAGGGTCGATTATCTATACGCAATTGCTTGATGCCAATGGTGGAATACAGTGCGATCTGACTATCACTCGACTGGCAGAAAACGAATTTTATATTGTAACCGGAACAGGCTTTGCCACTCATGATTTTGACTGGATAAGCAAAAATATACCCCAGGGCATAAACGCACAGCTTATCGATATCACATCTGCAAAGGGCGTTTTGTCGTTAATGGGCCCAAACGCGCGACACGTACTTCAACAAGTTACTGATACAGATTTGTCCAACGCTGCCTTTCCTTTTGCCACCGCGCAAAATATCTGTATAGCGGGTTGTTCAGTGTATGCACTGCGAATTACCTATGTGGGTGAATTGGGCTGGGAATTACATATTCCAGTGGAATCCATGATAAGCGTTTACGAGACCCTGATGCAGGCGGGCGAGACATCGGGCCTGGTCAATGCCGGCTATCGCGCCATAGAATCCTGCAGACTCGAAAAGGGTTATCGAGCCTGGGGTGTAGATATCGGTCCTGATCATTCGCCACTTGAAGCGGGGCTCGGCTGGGCGGTGAAAGCCAAACGTACGGATACCCCCTTCAAAGGAAAAGAGAGTTACCTGGCGACGCAAGCGGGTGTTTTAAAAAAACGTCTGGTGTGTTTTAGCGTTGATGAACCGGGGGTGGCCTTGCTGGGCCGAGAAACCATACTCCGCAACGGGGAACGAGTCGGGTGGTTAAGCAGTGGTGGTTACGGTCATCATGTCGGCGCTGCCATTGGTCTTGGCTATATTCGCAATCAGTCAGGGGTAGATAGTGATTTCATCACGTCAGGCCAATACCAGCTTGAAGTGGCCGATCGACGTGTCGATTGTCAGTTGCACACGCAGGCATTGTACGATCCACACAATAAACGCATACACGGTTGAATTTACTTTTTGGAATTATGAAGGGGGTGTTCCGCGCTTGGCGAAAAGTTAGTGGGCTGTTTGGAAAGTTCGATAACACTTTATCTTCGTGACAGTCGCCGAAGCGGTGTTAGAGAAATTCGACGCAGTCCTTGCTATACCGGCATTTTTCTGTCTTGCGCTGACGTCTATCACTGTGAAAAGTGTGTTACCGAACTTCCCGCACAGCCTGTTAGCAGATCGACAGTCGCGTGTTTTTGACTCTTTCGCTATGGCGAATGGCAGGACTCGCCCCTATAATAGGGCCGTGAACCGCACAAAAATCAAACATATCCTACTCATCGCCATGCTGTGTTATGGCCAGATCGTCGCGAGTGTCCACGTTGTCGGGCATTTTCAGTTAGACGATTGTCACGGTGTTGCGGGTTCGATCAGTCAGTCTTGCCACGCGATAGATCTTCATGGCGAAGGTTTTCTGTTCACCGCATCCGTGCATGATCACCACTCGGGGCATGACCATCACTCTGGTGACGATCATCACTCCGGGGATGGCGATCATACGGCCCTGGACTGTGCCATCTACCATGCGGTACAGAGTCTCAATGGTGTTATTTTTGCGGCACAGAGTGATCTGGCAATTCTATTGCTTCCAGTCGCTGTTCCGGTACGCACGGTTTCTTATCAGCCCACAGCCGGTTTCAATCATCGGCGAATACGTGCCCCGCCTGCTATCTCCTGACCAAACCGATTTTACTGGCCGGCGTAAAACGCCAGTCTTCAACAAATTTGTTTACAGGAGTGTCTAATGAGACTCACCGCTTTTTCTGCCGTGGTTGCGGCTTCCTTTGGCTGCATGGCCAACGCCCAAACAGAGCGTGATCTGGATAGTCATGAGCATGGTCATGCATCTCTGAATATAGCCGTCGATAATTCGTCCCTCTGGCTCGAGTTAGAGTCCCCGTGGAATAATCTGGTTGGCTTCGAACATGCCCCGCGAACTGAAGATCAACACGCGTTGGTGGATCAGGTGATGGAGTTGTTGAGTCAGCCTGACCAATTATTCTCGATTACTGGCGGGAATTGTGTCGTCAGCGATACTGTTATTGAAAGCAGTCTGGAGTCGGAAGAGGCCGGCGATAGCAGCCATGCGCATGATGACGATAAAGATGGTCATGAAGAGCATGCTCACGGCGAAGAGAGTCACGAAGCGGATGCTCATGGTGAAAAGAGTCATGATGAGCATGCTCACGGCGAAGAGAGTCACGACGCGGATGCTCATAGTGAAAAGAGCCCTAAAGAGCATGCCCATGGCGAAGAGAGTCATGAAGAGGATGCCCACGGCGAAGACAGTCATGAAGAGGATGCACACGGCGAAGACAGTCATGAGGAGCATGCTCATGGTGAAGAGAGTCATGAGGAGCATGCTCATGGTGAAGAGAGTCATGAGGAGCATGCCCATGGCG
>CAZNOB010000095.1:13414-18596 GCA_964574535.1 uncultured Granulosicoccaceae bacterium
AGTCATGAGGAGCATGCTCATGGTGAAGAGAGTCATGAGGAGCATGCCCATGGCGAAGAGGGTCACGAAGACGACCACCATGACGGCCATGGCGATCATGCCGGCGAATCAGAAACTCACTCTTCAATGTTGGTATCGTATGGCTTTGACTGCAGCAACGCGGCACAGCTTGCCTCTATCGATGTCAGCTTTCTGGAATTCTGGACGGGTTTTGAAGAACTGGATGTACAGTTGATCGGGCCTGGCGGTCAGACGTTGATTGAATTGAATCAACAACAGCGTCTGGTCGATGTGACTCAGGTTCAGTGAGCAGCTTTTCAGTGATGTCAGGGTGTGTGATCACCGGTGGCTGAAGTAGCACAAGAAATTGTTCGCCTGGACAATGTTCGTTTTGTTTGGCCCGGAAGCTCTGAGCCCGTTCTGGATATCCGTGAATTCACTATTAATCGCGGTGAGAGCGTGTTTCTGAAGGGGCCTTCCGGGTCTGGCAAGACAACCTTGCTCAGCCTCATTGCTGCCGTACTCACGCCTGATTCCGGTTCCATTGAGGTCGATGGAGTCGAGTTGGATACGCTTCGTGGCGGGCAGAGAGATCAGTTTCGCGTTGATCGAATAGGTCTGGTATTCCAGCAATTCAATTTGCTGCCGTTTTTGTCTGTGCGTGACAACATCCGCCTGCCTTGCAAGTTCTCGAAACACAGGCGTGCTCGTGTCAGGCATGGCCGCAATACCCTTGACGACGAGGTAGATCGCCTGCTGCATGCGATGCATTTGCCACCGATAGAAGTTCAGGATAAACCGGTGACCGAACTAAGTGTCGGGCAGCAGCAGCGGGTGGCTGTCGCAAGAGCGCTAATTGGACAACCATCACTGATAATTGCCGATGAGCCAACATCTGCACTGGACAGTGATACAAGACAAGCGTTTCTTGAACTCTTGTTCGCAGAGATTAATGCAGCCGGCAGTGCTTTGCTGTTTGTTAGTCACGATGCATCGTTGTCTGGTGCTTTCGATCGTTCATTGGATCTGCGAGAGCTAAATCAAGTGGTCAGTTCTGCTCAGTCCGGAAGGTTGCTCTCATGATCAGTATTGCATGGAAAAGTGTCTGTAATCGCTGGCCAACAGCATTACTTGCCGTATTGGCTATTTCGATGAGTGTGGCGTTGATCCTTACCGTTGAAAAAGTCAGGCGCGATGCGCGCAACAGTTTTACACAAACCGTCTCAGGCACAGATTTAATTGTGGGGGCGCGTAGCGGCGCGATACAGCTACTGCTTTACTCCGTGTTCCGCATTGGCAATGCCACCAATAACATTAGCTGGGAAAGTGTCGAGGAAATTCGCAAACGCCCGGCCGTGAAGTGGATGATACCGATCTCACTGGGGGACTCCCATAGGGGGTATCGTGTGGTCGGTACCAATCAGGATTACTTCACGCATTATCTTTATGGTGACAAGCAGTCCTTGCAACTGGCCAGTGGCGAACATTTCGATGATGTTTTTGATGCTGTTATCGGCAGTGAAGTGGCGGCAAAGCTGGGTTACGGGGTTGATGAAAAAATAGTCGTGGCGCATGGCACTGGCGAGGTCGGACTGGTCACTCACGATCGCCAGCCGTTCAGGGTCAGCGGAATACTGAGGCCCACGGGGACCCCGGTTGACCGCGCAATTCATGTCAGTTTGCAGGGTATTGAAGCGATGCATGTTGACTGGCGAAACGGAGCAAGCGTCAAAGGCCCGGGCACAGATGCCGAAACAATACGTAATATGGAGCTGCAACCCAAAGCAGTCACAGCGGTATTGGTTGGTTTGAATTCACGAGCAGCCGTTTTTCGTGAACAACGGGCACTCAATACCTATCGTGCTGAGCCGTTGCTGGCAGTGTTGCCGGGAGTTGCGCTGCAGGAGCTTTGGGGCCTGGTGAGTGTGGCAGAGATGGCGCTGCTGGTCGTTTCTATCTGTGTGGTAGTAGCGGGTTTGGTCAATTTAATTTCCGTTTTGCTAGCTGGATTAAACGAACGAAGACGCGAGATGGCTGTCCTAAGGTCTGCCGGGGCAAGACCGTCGCATGTGTTTTTACTACTATGCATCGAATCAACGGTGTTAACATTTGCAGGTTTGTTGGCTGGTCTTGTTTTGCACTATTTGCTGACAGGACTTGGTTCGATATTCATGCAGGATAGATTTGGAATTTCGATCGGTTTGTCACTCCCTGACGCTACGGATCTGAAAATATTGCTGGCAATTGCAGTCTCGGGGCTCCTTGCTGGAACCCTGCCGGCTCTGCAAGCCTATCGTAAATCGCTCGCTGATGGTCTTTCCCAGCGGCTTTGAATGACAAGAAGATTAAGAGGGTACACTTATGCTTACCAGAAGAACTATCGTCGCAGGATTTGCGGCACTCGCGTTGGTGGTATCTATCGGTGCTCATTCTGCGTGGTGGCCTTTTTCGAGCGGCTCTGACAACAACGATGGTGCGACGCAGGCCACAGAAATAGGGTGGGATGATCTCATACCAAGTGATTTCGTTCAGCCCGAAAATCCATACGTCACTATGTCTCAGGAAGAAATCGATAAACTACTTGATGGAAGTCCGGAGTCTAACGCCAAGAGGGCAGAGCTCGAGGAATCGTTTAATTATGCCCCTGTAGTGCCTGATCTTGACGGCAAGCGCGTGCGAATACCGGCTTACATTACACCGCTGGAATTTCAGGGCGAGTCATTGATTAAGGAGTTTCTGCTGGTGCCGTATGTTGGTGCCTGTATACATGTCCCGCCACCGCCTGCGAATCAGATTGTACATGTGGAGTCGCCTGAAGCGGTTGAATTTGGCGGTATGTATGAGCCGGTTTGGGCCACAGGCATACTGCGTACGGAGTCAGTGGTAAGCGATCTGGCTGAATCTGGCTATCGTCTCGAGGTTGAAGAGCTGGAGCCTTATACACTGCCGTAGTTTATGGCTGGCCTGTTCAAGCGGGCAGATAGAAGGATTACACCCCGCTGCGCGGTTGCGCAGCATACGCGTTGAGCGTGAGGCCTATGCCTCAGTGGGCAGCGCTTTAGGACATCTCTTGCCGGAGTTGCGGTAGCAAAATTGGGCCAAGGCGAGGGTGGTTGTTAAATTAATTTGAGTGCAAGCTGCGAATTCACTGTGGCGTTGCGACAAATGATCTTGTGCACTCCGTCAGGGTGTGTTGTAAAGAGACAGCGCATTGCTGGTAGTAACTTCAGCAAGTTCTTCGAGAGAGATATTTTTGATTTCTGCAATGCGCTTTGCAATTTCCGGCAGATAGGCGCTTTCGTTTCTCTTTCCGCGGTAGGGAACAGGTGCCAGATACGGTGAATCAGTTTCCAGAACAATTAGGTCAAGAGGTACTTCCGGTAATACCGTGGTGTGGTTGGTTTTCCGAAATGTGGCTACCCCGCCAATACCGATATAGAATCCGCCGAGTTCCTCAACTTTTTGTGCGTCTTCAAGGCTGCCGCTAAAACAGTGGAACACGCCACTTAGTGAGTTGTCGTTTTGTTCTTTGATTAACTGATAAGTATCATCAAAGGACTCACGAGTATGCAATACAATAGGCAGTTTATAGTCTTTCGCGATAGCGATTTGTTGTCTGAGTGCTTCCTGTTGCTGGTTTTTAAATGTCAGGTCCCAGTGGTAGTCAAGACCTGTCTCACCAATCGCTACATACTTTCCGGTTTCTAATTCATCTCTTATATGGCTGATTTCTTTGTCGTAGCCTTCGTCAACATGGCAAGGGTGCAGGCCAATCATGGCAAAACAATTGTCGGGAAACATGGCTACCGTTTGATTCATCGCTGCTGTTGTTTCACTGCAGATATTGGGCATGTACATGCGCTTAACGCCGGCATCGATAGCGCGTTGAATCGCTTCACGCCGATCATCACCGAACTTATCGGAGAATAAATGGGTGTGCGTATCGACTAGTTGCATTTGATGTTTGTCCCGCGCAGTGAGACTACGCAATTACTCAAGTGGGGATGCGTACTATTGATGATGACGCATACTTACAGCAGCAGTGCTATTGCCCTGGATGCTGCTATTACAGAGGCGCAGGGATATTCAGGTTTACTGTCACACTTTTCTTTTGCGTAAAGCTGTCCAGCATACTTTCCAGTGAATATTCACGTCCGATACCGCTTTGTTTCACGCCACCGTATGATTGTCCCGGTAGCTGACCGATACCCTGATTAACCTGTACCCAACCGGCCTCTACATTGTGTGCAGTGCGTAGTGCCTGACCGATATCTCGTGACCACACGAAGGCAGCCAGGCCGTAGTGGCTTTCGTTCGCCATTTGTATCACTTCTTCTTCATCACTCCAGCGGATAGCCATGAGTACCGGGCCAAAGATTTCTTCGCGTGACAAGCGCCAATTGTTATCCGCTTCAGCGAATATCGTCGGGCGTGCAAAGTATCCTTCACTCAATGGACCCGTGGTGTCTGGCATGCCACCGGTGACCAGGCGTGCGTTTGGCTGATTGATGCCTTCATCGATGTAACTGCACACTCGAGTGAATTGTTTTTTATTGATGATCGCGCCCATATCGGTTGCCTCGTCAAGAGGATCTCCAATTTTTAGCGAAGTTGCCCTGGTCGCCAATTTGTCGAGAAAATCGTCAAAGATATCGTTATGCAGAAATAATCTTGAGCCTGCAGTACAGGACTGGCTTTGCCTTGTGAAGCGCATGGCGGATATGATTCCGTCTACCACCCAGTCTTCGTTAGCATCCGGGTAGACAATGGATGGGCTTTTACCACCAAGTTCCAGTGATACCGGTGCGATCCGATCAGACGCGGCTTGCATGATCGACTTGCCGACTGCGGTTGAGCCGGTGAATGAGAGCTTTCTCACGGCAGGATGTTCTGCCAGTGCAGCACCGCATTCGTGGCCGTAGCCGGTTAAGACATTCAGCACACCTGATGGCAATATTTCGTTGCAGGTCCTGGCAATATGTAATACACCCAGTGGCGCATCTTCAGCGGCTTTAAGCACCATCGTGTTACCCGCGCAAAGTGCAGGTGCGATTTTTAGCGCTGCCAGCAACACTGGTGCGTTCCAGGGAATAATTGCACCCACAACACCGATGGGTTCTCTGCGTGAATAGCTCAGCATGGTGTCGTTGATCGGGATTTGCTCGCCTTTTAATTCAGAGGC
>CAZNOB010000095.1:18696-20127 GCA_964574535.1 uncultured Granulosicoccaceae bacterium
ATCGTGCGGCGACCCGGGTTTTCAACTTCAATGACCTGGCCATCCAGTGCGTCGACCCACTGGCCGGCAACAAGCATTTGATGATGGTCTGGTGGATTGGAATTCGTCATTGGATTGTTCGATAAGGTGGTGTTAAGCATTGAGTCTATCAGTTTTTTGAGGCAACACTAGATCAGCGCGATCAGAGTGAGGGTGCCCACAGTTCCCCAGATCTGGCTGGAAATACTTCAGAAATAGTCTGAATAAACATGACTAAAAAGTTCAAATAGCGCCAGCGTTGAATTATTGTCATGTTGGTGCGGCGCAGTTTTTCTATTTATCAACTATCTGATAGGGGGACTATTACTTTTTAAGGACAGGCACACCCGACTGATGCCAAAAATAATCCGACGCTTTTCCAGCACAACAATAATAATTATAACGCTGGCGCTGTTGACCGCCTGTGGCGGGAGCGCTTCGGTCAGTGGTCCTGCCGCGGGAGTGCAGAACGATGTAGTACAAGCTCAAAGTCCGGCACCCTCGGAACCAGCCAGCAGTGAGCCGGAGCTATCTGTTGATGAAGTGGTTGACGCGCCTGTTTTGGCCCCGGTTGAAACACCGCCAATACCTGATCAAACGTCTGTGCCCGAAGACATCGATCTATCCCCTCCATCAGATCAAAGCCCGCAAGTTGCGGCAGACAGCGATTTGCCGGCCCAAACACCGGCTGCTCCCCGGACCTATACCGTGGCAGATATTACAGATCTGGTTCTGGTCACCGGGCAGTCCAATGCGCTTGGGGCTGATACCAGTTACGACTTTAATCAGGACAGTCCCCATGAACGGGTGTTTGCATTTACTGAGGAAGGTTGGATAAAAGCCGATTTGCACCAGGTGTGGGATCTGGGGTGGTTTCCGCGTGGCAACCCCGGTGCCGATCCATCTAATAATCTGGCGCTGCACTTTGGTAAAGAAGTTGTGCGTCGACAGTCGCACCGTGTGGTAGGAATTGTTCTCGCGACAGCACCGGGCATGGGGATCGATCATTGGGATGCCGACGGAGAATTTTTTGGCCAGATCGATCAAAAAGTCATCGATGCGGTGAATCAAACACCCCATAAAAATGGCATCGACGGTATTCTTTGGCATCAGGGTGAGAGTGATGCAGGCAATCACGATTATCATTCGCAACTGGATTCACTGATTGATCGATTCAGGCAGCGGAGTTGGTATTCAATTAATCGACCTTTTATCTGCGGGGAAACTGCGGCATTTGAAGTCGTCAATCAACAACTAAGGGGGTTGAATTCCAATGGTGATCGATGGTCGGCGTGTGTAGGTAGCAATGGTTTGCAAACTCGCGAAGACGGATTCCACTTCAACGCCGAAGGGCTGCGTGAGTTGGGTCGTCGCTACGCAGATCGCTACCTTGAGGTTATTCGGTAGAATTAA
>CAZNOB010000096.1:0-4807 GCA_964574535.1 uncultured Granulosicoccaceae bacterium
TCATTCTAAATAACTACATGTAGTCGGTGAAAGATCGCGTGCAGTCAGAGGTTCGTAGTAGCGCTTGTTTCTGGATGGGCATTAATTAGCTGGCGGGCGATCGTCGAGCGCGGCGACTGCGTCTGGGTGCAGTGCCGGAGACTGATCCGCCCGCCACACTCATATCGCCCAGAAGTTGAGATTGAGCCCCGACTGATACCTCGCCAAGGTCGGCAATAATTTGTTCCAGGGCAGGGGTTGATTGTGATTCATAGCCGTCTAGTGCGGTTTTCATTGCAGCGACATGTGCGGGAGTAGTGCCACAACATCCACCTATTATTTGTGCACCTGCATCCAGTGCGAGTTGTGCATAACGACCCATCAGCTCAGGTGTGCCGTTGTAAACAATCTCGCCGTCTACCCATTCAGGGATACCGCAATTGGCTTTTGCAACAAAAACGGGTTGTTGGGTGAATTGTTCACAGGTCTTTTTCATATTGACAATAGCGGCGATCACTTCGGCAGCACCGACACCGCAATTGCTGCCGCAGCCGGTCAGGTCTGGCAGCATTTCTGTGGCTAACTTGACGATATCGGCCGCTGTAACGCCCATCATGGTGCGGCCGTTGGTGTCGATACTCATGGTGAAAATAATGGGCAGGTCGGTGGTTCTTGCACCGGCAAAAGCGGCCCTGGCCTCTTCGATAGAAGACAATGTTTCTATCCAGATTAGATCAGCGCCACCATTCGCTAACGCCTGTGCCTGTTCGGCGAAAGCTTCGGTAGCAGCTTCGATAGTGAGCGGACCAGCCGGTTCAAATATTTCACCTGTTGGACCAATATCACCTGCCACCAGTACGGGGCGATCACAGTCATCGGCAGCCTTTCTGAGTAAACTGGCGGCTTTTTCGTTTAGCTCCTGTACCCGTTTTTCACCGTCATGCAGTTGTAGTCGATAGCGATTGCCGCCAAAAGTGTTGGTCAGCACCAGATCCGAGCCTGCATCAATAAAGCTCTGATAGTGGAGAATCACTCGATCCGGGTGATCTGCATTCCAGAATTCCGGCGCATCACCTGTTTGCAAACCCATGCTAAAGAGGTTAGTGCCGGTAGCACCGTCGGCCAGAATGTATGGCTTTTCCTGGAGCATTTTGGAAATTGCATTGGTCATTTTTTATGGGTCTTTGATTGGAAAAATGAGAGTCAGGGGTGCAAACTGTCTGCGAAAACTATACCCGTCAATTTACTCAGCGCTGGAAAACCGCGATGAATGCTAATACGAGAATTTCGGTACTGGATTTATCTTCGCCGGATACACTGGTTAAGTCTGATGCAGCTCGCTATTTTAGTGAATCAACCAGTGAGTGCGGATTTATTTATATCAGGTATAGCCCAGCTAACACTAGCACAGTGAATGCGATTCGTCGGCAACAGCGCTTGTTTTTTCAACAGTCGAGCGAGGCTAAGGTCGCAATCTCTATTGATACGAATAATAGAGGCTATCTGGGGCCGGGTGAAGCGTTGATGGCGGGTGCCAAACGGGCTGACCAGAAAGAGGTGTTCTTCTGGGGGCGTGAGGCGGACGACAAAGATCCTGATTACGTTGCCGGTGCACCACTGTGTGGGCCGAATCAATGGCCAACTGTATTTACTGAATTCAGATCGGTGGTCGAGGACTACTCGCGCTTTATCGAGAAGACGGGCACTCTGTTAATGGAAATCATAGCCTTGGCGCTGGGGCGCGAACAACACATCTTTAAACCATTTTATGAGCGCACAATGCTGCGTGGCCAGCTGCTGCGCTATCCGCCTACCGAAAACCATCCCGAACAGTTTGGCGTTGCACCACACAGTGATTTCGGTTGTATTACTTTGCTGCTTCAGGAGACCGAAGGGCTGGAAGTGCAGTTTCCTGATGGACAGTGGGTCGAAGCGCCGCCGATGGAAAATACCCTGGTTGTCAATATTGGAGATCTTCTCGAGCGCTGGTCTAACCGAAGACTACCCTCGACTAAACATCGAGTGCGAAACAGAGGCACAGAGGCCCGCTATTCGATTGCGATGTTCTATGATCCCAGCCCGCTGGCCATAGTTGATCCGTCGGATTTGTTGCCAGACGAAGCGCCAGAATTCGAGCCAATCGGTGCGGCTGACTACATTTTATCCCGAAACAAAATGTCTTTCGCTCACTATAAAAAGGGCGCAGTTTGATTTTATACGGTGGAACGCGAGGTGGTAATCGCCGCATTTTGCCGTAATTTCCAAGGTGTTTATTCGTAATCGCATGTTATGCTGGAGATATGTGTCGACTCGCCCGTCGGTTCACTTGGAGGGCAGTGGCTCTGTGAATGTAGCAATTAAACCCGGTGGAAACGAATCCGCCTGTTACGGAGAAAACTATGCAATTTAAAACACTCGCAAGTGCAGTCCTTAGTGCAGCCGTTAGTCTTGTGGCGACCGGTGCGGCAGCTGAAAAGTGGGATATGCCAATGGCATACGCTGCAACCAACTACCATTCAGAGCACGGTGTTATGTTCGCTGACAAAGTCAGGGAATATACAGCCGGAAAAGTCGATATCACCATTCATCCTGGTGGGTCCTTGTTCGGTGGTGGCGATATCAAACGGGCTGTGCAAACAGGCCAGGCACCCATTGGCGAAAGAATCATGTCGGCGCACGCCAACGAAGATGCCCTGTACAACTGGGATAATCTGCCGTTTCTGGCAACGACTTATCCAGATTCGGAAAAATTGTGGCAAGCGGCCAAAGAACCTGTGAACAAGCATCTTGCTGAAATAAACCTCGTTGCGTTATACACCTGTCCATGGCCGGGACAGGGTTTCTATTTCAAGAAAGAAGTCAATTCCAGTAAGGATGTGGCAGGAACCAAATTGCGATCTTACAACGCGGCTACCGCGACCGTTATCGAAAGTCTCGGTGGTACACCTGTGCAAATCGAAGCCGCAGAATTAACGCAAGCTCTTGCTACCGGCGTTGCAGATGGTTTTATCTCCTCTGGTTCTACTGGCTATGATCGCAAGGTGTGGGAGCATCTCTCTCATTATTACAAGGTGAGTGCATGGCAGCCAAGAAACTATGTCATGGTCAATAAAGGTGTTTGGGAAGCGCTTGATGCTGATACCCAGGCTGGTATTCAAAAAGCAGCTGATGAAACAGGTGCGTCTTGTACTGCAAAGTCTGAAGAGCTTTCAAACTGGTACTACGAGCAGCTTGAAGCTAATGGCATGTCGGTAGTGGATGCAAGTCCGGAATTTATGACTGAGCTGCAGGAAATCGGTGCAAAGATGCAATCTGACTGGTTGACTGCAACTGGTGAAGATGGAAAGGCGATTATGGATGCCTACCTGGGTAAATAATCCAGCTTTGCGTAAAAACCCGGGCTCTTTATGGAGCCCGGGGGTTCGGCATTTGCGTAATATCGTCGTGGTGTTAAACCCAGAAGGTATTTGACCTTTCCGGAGTTCCCGTTCATAGAACTCCTTTAACCCTTTGATTGAGTCTGGCTATGGATTGGAAACCGTTTTTGGGTTTGCCTTTGTGGGTGTGGCTGTTTGTATTTCCCACCTGCTTTGCGATTATCTGTCTAACAGGACGGCGTTGGCTTCGACCATTGTTACGACCAGTGTGGAAATTACTCGATGCAATTTATACGGCCTCTGGCATTTTGGCGGCTTGTTGTATGGTGGGTATCTTAATCATCATCGTTACACAAATGGTTAGCCGATGGTTCGATCTGCAGTTTCCAGGCTCTACAGACTTTGCCGGGTATGCGATGGCTGCCACTTCTTTCTTCGCCCTGGCTCACGCGCTCAATCGCGGCGCGCATATAAGAGTCTCGATTCTTCTTAATTTGAATACCTTTACCCGTATGTGGGTTAATGCATTTGCATTATTCATCGCTGCTATTACTGCAACTTATTTCGCAAGGTTTGCCATTAAGACAAACATATTGTCGAAGCTAATCAACGATCGAACTCAGGGTATTGATCAAGTACCTGAGCGCTTGCTTGCAGTGGTAAAAATGTTTGTGACCTCACCTTCGCAATGGAGCGCTCTTTGGAGTTCCGCTGGTGATGAATGGATCTATACACCTATGTGGCTGCCGCAGATTCCAATGTCAATTGGCACAGTGCTATTGGCAATAGCCTTGTGGGATAATCTGTATCGCTTGCTGGTGACAGGTGAGAATCCGATTAGTGCTGAATCTGTCGAGGCCCACACTTCTGAAGAAGACGCAAATAGTTCCCTGAGCCAGGAAGAACAGAGAATCGGCGGGCAAGCCTGATGACTGAGATATACGCGACCATATTATTCCTCTTTGTCTTATTCCTGTTGCTGGGCAGTTCTGTCTGGATAGGGTTGGCGCTAATGGGGGTGGCCTGGGTCGGTATGGAGTTATTTACCTCAAGACCTGCCGGTGATGCAATGCTCACTACCATATGGACAAGCTCTAGCAGCTGGACGTTAACCGCTTTACCGCTGTTCATCTGGATGGGGGAAATTCTCTACCGTACTCGTTTGTCCGAAGACATGTTTCGAGGTTTGGCACCCTGGATGCGGAAACTGCCGGGTGGATTGCTTCACACTAATATTGCCGGTTGTACCATATTCGCTGCCGTATCTGGTTCGTCCGCGGCAACATTGACCACCGTAGGGAAAATGTCAATTCCTGAGCTGCGATCGCGTGGTTACCCTGAATACATGATTGTTGGAACTTTAGCCGGCGCTGCCACGCTGGGGCTGATGATTCCCCCATCGCTGACACTGATCGTTTATGGCGTCACAATCAACGAAAGTATCACCAAGC
>CAZNOB010000096.1:4907-12643 GCA_964574535.1 uncultured Granulosicoccaceae bacterium
CCATCGCTGACACTGATCGTTTATGGCGTCACAATCAACGAAAGTATCACCAAGCTGTTTATGGCGGGCATCCTTCCGGGGCTGGTATTAGCAGGCTTGTTTATGTTGTATATCGTCGGCTGGCACTATTTGCGACCTGGTCAGCGACCTCCGCCCGAACCCGCGATGAAGTTGCGCGAGATGATCAACGAAAGCCGATTTCTCATTCCGGTTCTGATGCTGGTTTTTGCGGTGATCGGGTCAATGTATTTTGGCTGGGCAACCGCCACAGAAGCAGCAGCGATTGGAGTGGTGGGTGCGCTGGCTCTTGCGGCGATGCAGCGCTCTTTGAATTGGAAAACGTTTAGTGCCAGCCTAATGGGCGCGACACGCACATCTGCGATGATTGCATTGATTCTTATGGGGGCGGCTTTTTTATCTTTAGCCATGGGCTTTACCGGATTGCCGCGTGCGCTGGCGGGGTGGATTGATGGTATGGAGTTATCCCCGGTCACACTCATTGTTGCACTGACATTCTTTTATATTGTACTGGGAATGTTTCTCGATGGGATTTCATCTGTAGTGTTAACTATGGCGATCGTTGAACCAATGATCCGTCAGGCAGGCATTGATGTTATCTGGTTTGGTATTTTTATCGTGGTGGTGGTAGAGATGGCACAGGTCACACCGCCTATTGGATTTAATCTGTTTGTATTGCAGGGCATGACTAAACACGAGATTTCCTATATATCGAAGACGGCTATCCCAATGGTGCTGCTAATGATCATTATGGTTATTATTCTGGTTGTGTGGCCTGAACTTGCTACCTGGCTGCCGGATAACATCAGGCGTGGACCATCTTGACAGTAGTGCATGGGTGCGGTCATTTTGGCTGCACAAATTACTATCGATGTACCAGCTTGGTTTGGATTGCCCAAAGGGCGCATTGAGGGCTGTTTTCAGGAATACTGCAATCCGAAAAATTACGGCAAAATACGGCTCAGTGGCTATAATATCCTTTTTAATTATCCCATAATTATTTATGACTGAATCATTTGTCTATGGTGGTCGTGAGACTGCTACTCCAATTGCCATAGTCTCCAGGTCAAGCTTTACCAGGTATAAAAGCAAATTAAGCAAACCACAATTAAAGTGGCTTGAACAAAATGATTTTTGTGCCAAGGCGGGTAACTTATGCAGTATTCCCGCTACTGACGGATCCGTTGAAAAATTTGTCTGTGGTGTCGGGGATATTGCTGATCCTTTTGCCATTGCTGATTTGCCAACACGTCTGCCAGAGGGTTTGTACACGCTTGAGGGCAGCGGTGTAAAAGCTAATTTTGAAACCCTGGCTATCGGTTGGGGACTAGGTGCTTACCAGTTTAATCGCTATAAAAAAGCAACCCGCAAGCCAGCGCTGTTAAAACTTCCCAATTCCTCTAATCATCCCCGTATTCAAGAGATGGTTGCCTCTACCTGCCGTGTAAGAGATCTGATTAATACTCCTGCGGAAGACATGATGCCACAGCATTTGTCTGCCGTTGTAGCCGAACTTGCGCAAACTCACGCGGGTGATTTTCAGGAAATAGTAGGCGATGATTTACTGGCAGCAAATTATCCATGTATTCACACTGTTGGGCGTGCCAGTATCCATCCACCGCGTTTGATCGAATTGGTGTGGGGTAACAAAAAGCACCCAACTGTAACGCTGGTTGGGAAAGGAATTTCGTTCGACAGTGGAGGGCTGGACATCAAACCTGCGGCCGGTATGCGGGTAATGAAAAAAGATATGGGAGGGGCTGCACAGGCAATTGGCCTGGCGCAAATGATTATGGCGCTGGAGTTGCCGATACGATTGCGATTGTTGGTCGCGGCTGCAGAAAATGCTATTTCATCAAATAGCTTCAGGCCAGGGGATATAATTCAAACCCGCAGCGGAATCACCGTTGAGATCGATAATACTGATGCCGAAGGGCGTTTGGTATTATGTGACGCTTTGACGGAAGCGTGTGAAGAAAAGCCGGATCTTCTAATAGACTTTGCTACTTTAACCGGCGCGGCCAGAGTGGCTGTGGGTACCGAGATTTCGGCATTTTTCTGCAATGATCGTGAATTGGCAAAACAGATTTTTGACGCAGGGGAGGCAGTCTATGACCCAACCTGGGAGCTGCCGCTGCATAAATGCTATCGATCATACTTAAAGAGTAACGTGGCTGATATGCAGAATTCCGCCAATACTCCGTTTGGCGGTGCCACGACAGCAGCGCTCTACCTACAGAGTTTTGTGGATGACAGTATCAGTTGGGCGCACTTTGATATCATGGCATGGAATAACCGTAACCGTGCCGGCCGACCTGTTGGCGGAGAAGCAATGGGCATACGGGCAGTATATGAAGTATTAGAAAAACGTTTCGGATAATCTCGGTGTAGCGATGAGTAATGATCACCAAATAGAGTTGCGATTAGTTGATGGTAGTGCACCTGCGAGCCCGGGTGATGTATTTAAAACACTGGATAAACTGGCGATAGCCCACAGTACAATTACTCACCCGCCTATGCGTACCGTAGAAGACTCGATGGCGTTGCGTGACGGGGTGCCCGGAGGATACTCAAAAAACCTGTTTCTTCGCAATCGCAAAGGCCGAATGGTTTTGGTTACCTTGCTTGAGCATCGCACAGTAGATTTAAAAGCACTTGGGGCTCAGTTGGGTATTGGTAAGCCAAGCTTTGCCAGTCAGCAACGATTGATGCACTTTTTGGGCGTAAAGCCGGGTGCTGTTACGCCGCTTGCGGTGATTAACGATGTGACACAGGTTGTTACGGCTGTGCTGGATAAATCCCTGTTGGCGATGGATCCACTGCACTTTCACCCATGTGATAACTGTATGACGACTACGGTCTCTGCAGATGGCTTATTAAGTTATATGAACAGCTGTCACCTCGATCCTGTGATTATTGATTTTGATGCGCTGGAAGTGTCGCAGTAAATTCCTTTTTGTGTTTAGTGCCCTTTCCAATGGGGTTTCCGCTTACCCAAAAAAGCTTCCAGGCCTTCCTTGAAATCAGCACTGGTATAGCATTGAATAATCAAGTCATCGTCGTTAACTTCTGCGGCGTTTTCTCGTAATCGCCGCAGCGCCTCTTTCGTCGAGCTAAGGGTAAGTGGTGCCATTTTTTTCATCTGCTCAGCAAGTTCCAGGGCCCTGCTTTCCACATCAGAACAGATTTCAGAAATCAACCCCAGTGCCAGTGATTCATCCGCTTCAATTAGCCTGGAGGTGAAGATTATCTCTTTTGTTCGTGCCGCCCCGAGTAATGCGCATAGCCGTGACAGGTTACCAACCGATAAACAATTGCCCAGTGTGCGGGCGATTGGAAAACCGAATTTGAGGTCTGCCGTAGAAATTCTTAGATCGCAGCATGCGGCAATTGCGGCTCCCCCTCCAGTACAGGCGCCCCGAATTGCGGCGATGGTTGGAATGGGTACTGATTCAAGACTACCAAGGACACGATCCATTCGACGCTCGTAGTCTAGCGCGTCCTGAGAGGTGTTGAGGTCACGAAAACGGGAAATATCGGTGCCGGCTGCGAATGCTTTGTCACCAGCGCCGGTTATAATCAATGCCTTCAGTTGACCAGGTTCTGCAATGATCGAGTCCGTGATTTCAGCAAGGCCATCATACATTTCGAACGTCAATGCATTACGTGCTTGTGGACGGTTAAATGTAATTGTGCCGATATCATTTGAAATGTTGTACAGGAGTTCTTTTTCTGGCATTGCTTGTTTTTCCGTGTGCTTTAGTGAGTCATGCAGTCTGGTCAGGTGATTGTTTTAGCTAAAACTGATTTAACAGGTGTTTGTCCTTAAAGCCGGGATTCCTGATAAGTAAATAAGGGCCACTGCTAAAGATTACACCAGCACCAGCGATAGTCCAGAAATCGATGCCATCGCTAAAAACCGAAACACCGATAATAATGCTCCAGATCAGGCAAATAAAATCCAGCGACATCACCGCGCTTGAGTCTGCCTGTTTCTGTGCACTATTAAGCCTGGAAGGGTGTTACTTTGCAGATCAATCTGAAGCGTCAGCATAATAAATGGTGTAGCTAAGGTCATGACCCGAACACATAGCCTTGGCACAGGGTGTCAGTGCGTTATTATGCCTTTTCAATCTTCGGTATTATGGAAAAATGGCTAATTTAACCCCAGCGCCAGAGCTCACGTCAGCACAACTCAAGCGAGAACACTCTGCGTGTCCACACGATTGCCCCAGTACATGTGCTCTGGAAGTGGAAAAGATCGATTCGTATACCATTGGTCGGATATATGGGGCTGATAATTCCTATACCGCGGGGGTTGTGTGCGCCAAAGTTGCCCGGTATGCCGAGCGAATTCACCATCCGGACCGACTGGCTCAGCCTCTGCGGCGTGTTAATTCAAAGTCTGCTGGCAAAGGGCGGTATGAAGTGGTTTCGTGGGATTCGGCACTGGATATCGTCGCATCACAACTACAACATGTGATCAACACCGATGGTGCAGAGGCAATATGGCCTTATCACTATGCGGGAACCATGGGTCTTGTTCAGCGGGATAGCATTGAATGTTTCCGACATTGTTTAGGTACATCTTTGCAGCATTCGACATTTTGTACCACTTTGGCCGATGCTGGCTGGATAGCGGGAACGGGAGCAAAGCGCGGCTCTGATTCCAGACTAATTGCCGAATCTGATTTAATTGTCGTTTGGGGCGGTAATCCGGTTAGTACACAAGTGAATTTGATGCACCATATTGCGGTGGCCAGAAAAAGGGGTGCAAAGCTGGTAGTGGTTGATCCTTACGTTACAGCGACTGCAAAGGTTGCTGATACTCACTTAATGCTAAAGCCAGGTACTGATGCTGCTCTCGCCTGTGCGGTGATGCATGTGTTGCTGAGTGAATCATTAGTTGATCTTGACTACTTGGCTAATTACACAGACTTCGATCCGGATATACGCTTGCACCTCGAGTCGAAAACGCCTCAGTGGGCGTCAGAGATAACCGGTCTGAGCACAGATGAGATTATCGCTTTTGCCCGTCACTACGGTAAAACGACAAAAAGTTTTATTCGTGCGGGCTATGGTTTTTCACGTAGTAGAAACGGAGCCGTGAGTATGCACGCGGTGACTTGCCTGCCTGCGATGACTGGTGCATGGCGTTATCGCGGTGGTGGTGCGTTATATAACAATAGCGCAATTTACCCTGTTGATAGAACAGTGATACAAGGGCTTGATAAAAAAACTGACGGGACCAGGGTTCTTGACCAGTCACGTATTGGTCAGGTGCTTGCGGGCAATCCTCGTGACCTGCAAGGAGGCCCTCCAATTAGCGCGCTGTTTGTACAAAGTACCAACCCAGCGGTGGTTGCTCCTGAATCTGCACTTGTTTGTGAAGGGCTGAAACGCAATGATTTATTTGTCTGTGTCCACGAGCAATTCATGACGGACACAGCTCAGTACGCTGATATCGTACTGCCGGCAACCATGTTTCTCGAGCACGATGATCTCTATGTTGCAAGCGGGCATACACATATTCAGATGACTAAAAAAATTGTCGAGCCATTTGCCGAGACTCGCAGCAATCAACAAGTGCTGGGAGACATCGCGAGGCGCCTGGGGGTGGATCACAAAGGGTTTAATCATACCGCATGGGAACTATGCGATAACGCACTAAAAACCAGCGGGTTGCCTGATGCAGAAACCCTTTATCAAAAGCACTGGCATGACTGTGGTCTGGAATTTGAAAGCGAGAACTTTCTTAATGGATTTGATACGGATGATGGAAAATTTCACTTCGTGCCCGAGTGGGAAAGACTGGGGCCCGGTGGAAGTGCGATGCCCTGTTATCCTGACTATTGGGATGTGACTGACAATACTTCGGGGGCGTATCCGCTGAGGCTGGTGGCTGCACCTGCCCGGCAGTTTTTAAATACAACATTCACTGAGACGGCTTCATCAGTCAAGCGTGAAGGCAAACCGACGCTTCTGATGCACCCGGAAATGATGCAACAGTTGAATCTAGTCAGTGATCAGAGGATCTCTATAACCAGTCAAACGAGTTCAATTATTGCTCATATAAGATCGTTTGATGGACTTCAGAAAGAGGTCGTTATCATGGAGAGCATTTGGCCAAATAGCGCGTTTGAAAATGGCGTGGGTATCAATGCGCTGATCAGTGCCGAGCCTGGTTATCCCAACGGCGGTGCGGTGTTCCATGACACCGCCGTTTCGGTTACCGGTTTATAAAGCGTAAATAAATTGATCCCGATTAGTTGTTGGCGAATATTTCAGGGCTGATTAATCAGTGTTGCCGGATCAAGATTCGGGAAATAGTCTTCGCAACTTCCTTCACGGTAAACATCTGCCGTAGCGCAGTGAAGACCTCCGCCAAATGGATAGGCATCCCTAAACGGCATTGGCAGAACTTCCATGCCCAGCTTGTCCATCTGTTCCATTTGATTGGTTTCGCTGGCTTCTACGACCACTGTTTTATGATCAATCACCAGGCAGTTCATCGATAGCCAGACGCTTGAATAGCACAGTGGGGGTGGAGAGTTGTGTACAGGGGTTGCCGCATCGATTATTTCCCAATCGTTGTTATTAAAAATCTTACGCTGCTCTTCTGGTAGCGGTCGATTAGGATTGTTGATGATTGTGCCAGGCCGTATTGGTACAAACGTCGCATCGATGTGTATCGGGTAGGGATCGCCAGGGAAATTTACGGAATGCACACGGTGATCCGGGAAGTGTCTTTGTAGCCATTGCATGCCGCGGCGATTGGTAGTGAGCCCGTGTTGACAGAAAAGATCTTTACCCAGTCGCATCACATCAGCTGCATCGAACAGTGGTTCGTGTTCAGTGGTAACGAAGTTCAGATCAGCGGTTCTGGACAGACGTTCATCAATGGTTATTTCATCAAAATAGCCAGCTTTATAGGACTCATCTGATAAACGCGGGCGTGGAGCTTGTTCCCATTTGAAATTTGGATCTTCATCAAAATATTTTTGCATGAGCGGGTGATAGGCCAGGTACTCAAAGTACCTGCACCGAAAAGACATGGGCGCGCAGAGGATTTCGGACCCCACGGTAAGCAATACATCACGTGGCGGCATGCAGCCAAACATAGAACCGGTTGTGAAATCGGGAGTAATCACGGCCTGATTCCATTGCACCGGGGTTGGACGATCTACGGTAATACCACGGCTTTCCAGTAACTTTGCCAGGTTATCGAGTTGTTCATTGGCTTTTTCGACAGTCTCCAGAGGTCTGGGCCCCCACATACCACGCATATCACTGTCGTCCGGAACCTTCGCCTCCGTTGCAGGCTCTGATGGAGGGATGCATGTATGATCAGCTCTGCCAACAATGACATGCTTAAGTGGATCAAACTCGTTCCACGAATTTACTTTGATGGTCATACTGATCTCCTGAAGTTAATCCAGCGATCATACTAGCTATTCGGGATGTTACAACTGTTTGCTGATGGGTTGCAGTATTTGGTAATTCCGTGTCGCGCATAATAAAAAGCCCGGTAAAAAACCGGGCTTATTGTTTTCAACGTGGCAGCAAATTCATTAGCTGTTATCAGTATGTTCGAACTCTGATTTGCGGAATGTACCATCCAGTATCTGGCGCGCTAATGCAGGCCAGTTATAGCGTTCTGCTTCGGCCGCAGATACCCCGGCGCGCTCGGCAAAGTGTGAAATCTCCCGACCGCTCCA
>CAZNOB010000096.1:12743-20104 GCA_964574535.1 uncultured Granulosicoccaceae bacterium
CCGGTTTCAGACAGGGTGCTGTTCTGTTTCTGGAGCAATTGAATGTCTATGTTGCGTTGTTCTACTTCACTTTGGAGACGTGCAACTTGTAATTTTAAATCGGCGGATTGCTTGCTTTGTTCACCGGTGCCAGTAGAGAGCAGTTGTGTCAGACGACTAGTCTCACTGTTTTGTTTTTTAAGTTCAGCTTTGAGGTGCTCAATTTCCTTCGAGGTTGCTTTTGTTGCATCGCCAGTGTCGCCGCGATACATGCTCGCACGCAGTTCTTCTATCTCTGTTGACTGCGCGGCAATCTTTTTGTGCAGAGTTAAAGTGTTTTCAGCCTGCTCCTCCAGTCCTTTGATCAATCTTGCCTGCGATTCGTTTTCCTGCTGCAACAGCGTTGTTTCAGATTGTTGTTTTTTAGCGTTGAGTCGATTGTCAGTGACAATATTGTTCAATCGTGCAAGTTCAGTGTCGCGATCCTTCAGCGCTAATGTCAGCGACTCAATCTTTGAGCTGGCTTCCTCCTGACCGGCATTGGAAGCGGTATTCATTTTCGCGTCCTGTAAATCAACGTTTAATTTTTGAATCACAGAATCACGTTCTGTAATAGCCAGATTGAGCTCTGCGATATTAGAAAGCTCTGAGTTGAGTTTTTGATTTTCGCTGTCGGCAAGCGATAATCTGGACCGTAAGTTTGCCGCCTGGGACGCTTCTGTAGCAGTTCGCTTTTCCTGTTCTTTCAACAGTTTTGATTGCGCAGAGACTTCAGCGGCCAGGACGCTGATTCTCTTTTCGTAGTCGTCTCTGGTATTCGACAGCTGCTTGAACTCCTGCTGCAATTTGTCGTAGGCGGCCTTGCGTTGTTGCAGTTCAGCGTCTCTTTGAGCAACCGTAGTTTCCATACCAGACTTGAATGTCTCCAGCTGCATGCCATGTTGCTGTAGTTTTTCAAGCTCTTTGGTGAGACGATCTCGGGCGCTGGCCATCTGGTCCATATCGCTGCGTAGTTTTTCGAACGACTTATCTCTGTCCTGTAGCGCAGATTGCATTTGTGCGATCTGTTGTTGTGATTGTTTGGTGAGGGCGGTCTTTGTTTTCTCGCTCCCGGTTTGTAGCTCGCCCAGTTGAATGCTCAAGCGGTTTCGACTGTCGACAATATCATCCAGTTCGGAACGCAGCTTAGCGATGGTGGCATCACGTTCTTGCAACAGGTTGGTAACACCGGCTATTTTTCTTTCTGCATCGGCAGTTGCCTGCGCGTCGGAAGTTTTAAGTTGTGCTTCCAGTTGTTTTACGCGAGTCTGAGCTTCGTTTCGCTTGTTGCTGACATCTTTCAGCATATCGTTTAGTGCGATAAGTTCAGCGGACTTATTTTCAACCTGTTTGCCAAGTGAGCGTGATGTGTCCAGCTCCTTGCTGGCCTGTTGCAGTTGCGTGGTATGCAGGAGTGCCTGCTTTTCTGCGTTGGCCACCAGCGTTTTGTTTTTTGCTTCAAGTGCAGTGACTTGATCCTGAAGTCGCTTAAGATTCTTAAGCGATTCGGCGCGCTGGGATTCGTTCTCAGTAACTTTTCGTTTCAGTGAGTTGAGCTGCTCGGCTGAACGATTAGCAATATCCTGTGATTCTTGCTGCAGTTTTTTGTATTCATGGTCTTTTTGATGCAGCGTAGTTTGTGCCTTGCCAAGCTCTTCCAGCTTCTGCTGTTGCCTGGTGATTTCACGATTTTTGTTTTCAAGCATGGAATCATAGTCACGCTTGAATTTATCGCGTTGAGCGGTTGCTTCCTGATAATCAGCGTTCAGGGTAGCGATGGTTGCTTCAGTCGCTTGTCTGGTCTGTTGAATATCTTCCAAACTGGTTTCGGAAGCCTTCAACTGGGAGCGAAGGTTTTCTACACTGCTATCACCTTCTTTTATTCTGGCACGAAGGCTATCGATGACTTTGTCATTTTCGCGCACCGCGGTACGTAATGCGCCGATTGTTTCATTGGCTTCAGCCATGCGCTCATCGTGTACTGAGCCACCCGATTGATAACTCGCCAGTTTATTGTTTATCGACTGCAATTCTGTCAGTTTTTCGTTTCTGAAAGCATTGAACTCGGTGCGATTTCGATCCAGAGACTGACGCGCTAATGCCAGTTCATTTTTTAGCTTGTTGATTTCATCAACTTGGGTGTCGCTGCCAGCTTTGATTGACATATCGCGACCACGCATTTTTTGTAGTTCGTGGTTCGCGTCCTTCAGCTGCGCTTCCCTGCGCAGCAGAGTCTGTCTGATATTTGCTACATCAGCGGCAGCGTCATCTACGTCTCGGGCAACGTGCGCACGGACCTTGCGTTCGGTTCTGCCTGACAGCAGGCTCTTGATGCACCAACCGATTAAAATCCCTGCAAGCACGGTGACCGCCAGCAAAATGGCGATCTCGCCCATTACGTAGGTATTCATTTTTTATTCTCCGGTAAGAGTAAACTCGATACGACGATTTTGGGCGCGTCCTGCTGCATTATCGTTGGTGGCGATTGGCCTGGCCGGGCCATAGCCTTTCGCACTCATACGATCTGATGCAATGCCTCGAGTTTCCAAAAACTGCATGACGGTTGTTGCTCTATCTGCGCTCAGAGCCAGGTTGTATTCCTGGCTTCCTGCTGAATCAGTATGCCCGGAAATTTCAAATGCAGTGTCCTGATATTGGCTTAGGACATCTGCGACCTGTTCGAGTATAGCTACGCTTTCACCGTTTAACTCGGCACTATTTGACCTGAAGCGAATTCCAGCGACATTTATTTGTCCCAGGAGCTCGCGAATATCAGGCTTGGGCGGTTCCGTTATTGTCGGTGTTTTCACCGTGATATCGTTGCGCAAGGTCACAGAGTCACCGAACAGTTCGCTTAAAGTTTCACTCGCTGCGGTGCTTGCTTCGTCAGATTGGGCCGTACCGCGAACAATAAGCTCCCCGCCGCTGGTGACATTGATTCGAGGGTTCTCAATATAAATTATCGAATCCAGAGATTCGGCAAGTTGATCGGTCCATGCCGGAGTCATTACTCGTTCGTCAATAGCGATATTATCAACTACGGCTTTATCACCACTTCGGTAGGATTTAAGCAGTGCTTTTGCAGCACTCTCGGGGAGTAAACCACTCAGGCTAATTTTGTCTTCGTTGTCTATTACTGAAGCAAAAGGCGTCATGGTTGGCACCACTGGTGGTAGTTCTACAGCTATATCGTTGATCACTTTATGGTCATCACCGAACAGTGCGCTAATTTCATCTCCAACCGCCTGTTTTGCAGCGTCACTGTCTACAACGCCGTTAAGAGTGAGGTTTCCAGATCGAGCAACTGTCAGTTTGCCATTCTGCACATTATCTAGTTTGGTCAGTGCCTCGTTGAAGTGACTTACCCATTCCGGAGTCTCTGCTAACTCGTTGACCGAAATATTATTAACTACGGTTTTACCGCTGTCACCGTAAGCGGCAGCAATGACGTCAGCGCTTTCTGCAGACATGAATCCTGATAAAGTTATTTGATCATCAGATTGAGTGACAGAGGCAAAGGCTGGCAACACCCGTGGTGCCGGGGCAGGTTCAGGCGCAGGCTCTGGTGCAGTCGCAGTCGCAGTCGCAGTCTCTGGCTCTGGCTCTGGTGCAGGTTCCGGTGCAGGTTCTGGTTCCGGTGCTTCAATTTGGTTGTCTACGACCAGGTGGCCTTTAAGCAGCTCATCGGCTTTATCACCCAGTGCTTGCTTAGAGTCGGCATTGTCGGTCAGGCCTGTTAAAGTCAAAGTACCATCGGCAATTGCCAGTCCGGGCTGTTCTACATTGTTCATTTCGGGCATGAGCTGAGTGACAGCGCTAAGCCAGCCGGGGTTGGTTACGCTTTTGTCTATAGCGATCTCACTGTTGACATTGTCTTCACCATAATGTGCGTTGGCTGCGGTTTGCAGCGCGGTGGCAAATTTTTCGTCTGAGACAGTGCCCGTCAGTGTTACGGACTCGCCAGCTTGTTTCAGATTAAGTGAGGGGCGTTCTCGATTAGTAACATCTACAGAGGGTGTCGCTGACACATCGCCAACCACTAATTGGTTATCGACTGCACGTACCCCGAACGTCGCTGCAACTGCCTCTTCGGCTGCACCTCGGTCTGCTTCGGTGGCAACGTTGCCAGTCATAACGATATTGCGTCCGTCGATCGCCAGTTCGGTTTGACCGGCCAAACCCAAAGTATCAAGGGCTGAGTCACTGCGGCGCAACAAATCGTCCTGGATTTGTGGCGTGTAGTGTTTGATCGCGTACCAGCCGACCCCAAGTAACAATAGTAGTCCAAATAACAGCGGACCCCACGCACCACCTTCTTCGCTATATGCAGGATTAATAGGTGCAGCAACGCGCTGTGGAGGACGACCGACAAATCTGCCGTTTTTTGATGCACCTGGTGGTGGCGCCATACGTCGTCCGCCGCGAGGATTATCTCGAAAGTGTGAGGGTCGATTCTCGGGGCGAGGTCGCTCATCCGGACGTGGTCTGCGTGGGCGCTCGCCGCGGGGTCGGTCATTGGCGGGGCGATCTGATCGGCGTGGTTCGGGCGGTCTGGTTGTCGCCCTTGTATCAGTTACGGGCCGACGATCTGCTGGTGAGACTCTTTCGCTGGTTGCCGGGCCGCGGGGCCGTTCGAGTGGGCTCCTGGTTGGCCGTTCAAGGCCTCCGGGTCTTTCCATCGCTTGTGGGCGATCCAGACCTGGCGGTCTTTCCAGAGGAGAGCGGGCGAGACGAGTAGGCTCTTGTTTGTGAGTTGGAGAAGCGGGTCGATCAGCCCGAGCGCCTGTAGATCCAGGGCGTGAAACGGGTCGGTCGCTGCCAACTGGTCGAGCCGTTGTTGGCCGCTCGGCTCGTTGCGCGGGAGAGGTGGTTGTGGGCGGTGCTGTTGAGGCCCGATCTATGCCGGCCGGACGTTGCGTTGTGTTAGCTGCCGGTGTAGCGGCAGGAGGCGCTGGTTTTCGATCAGATGAAGAAACCGGCCGCGAGGTTGCCTTGCTCGTCAGGTTGTCGCTTTGTCCCGCAGTGTTGGCGGAATCTCGTAATTTTGAGGCAGTATTACTTGCTGCGGATCTGACTCCAGCGGTAGCGTCTGTCACTGTCGATTCGGCAGCGGTGATGCCCTTTGATGCAGCTGCGGCAGCACCACTTAAGGCTGTTGCTCCGGCGCCTTTGATTTGACCAGCGGTATTGGTGAGTTTTTCACCCGCGCCTTCTTTGGTTGCAGTTGCTTTGTCGGCCAGGTTGGCGGTGGAGAGTGGCCGTTCGCTGTCGATGTTTGGCTGGCCAACTGTAGGTTTAGAAGTATTGCTTACAGCTGGCTGATGTTTTTCTACGGGTTTGGTTGTAGCTGGGGCAGCCAGGTTGCGTTCTTTTTGGTCCGGTTTTTTATTTTGATCATTGTCTGGTGGATTTGCCATTTTGGAATCTCTGGTTACTGCTTTGCGAACACGCAGCGTAGGTTAATATATTAGTGTCAGGGCTAGAATTACTAGTAGTTTGCGTCAATTTTCGCCGATTATCTGTGCTAATGCATGCTGCTATCGAGTGTATTACCAGCTGGTATCGTCTTTCGTTGCAGCAAGTGTTTGATTGGTTTTTTGTTTGTCAGCGGATGCTTGCGAGCAGTTGTTGTCCTGTTTTATGAAAAACTCCTATCATCGGTTCTTGCGACCCTTTATAAATATAACAAAAACAACAGTTTGTCGTTAAGGTGCACAGTGACAAACTGCAAATCATTTCAAATTTTGCTGATAAGTATTTTAGTAGAGATTAGCTGACGGCGTTTTGGCGCGGACATGCAGTTGACCGTCGCGGCTCCGGTAGCCAGCGAACGGGATTAGACTAATACTAGCATGTCCAGAGTTAACTGAAATACGTGAGAAATCTGTGGCTGCAACGAGACGGAAAAGAGGTGGCGGACGCGAGGCAAAAAGAGCGGCTCGCGCCGGTGGTGGCGGTGCTCCTGTGGCCCCATATATCACCCGAAATATACCACCCTATTGCCATGCGACAGAAGAACAACTCGAGTTAATCGAGCACAACGCGGATACGGTACTTGAGGAAATCGGTATTGAATTTCGGGATTTTCCACGAGCGCTTGAGCTTTTTAAGCAGGCTGGTGCTGACATCGATGGTGAGCGAGTCAGGTTTCCGCGTGGCATGTGCAGGCAGATTGTACAAAACACTGCGCCATCAGAATTTATTCAGCACGCGCGCAATCCTGCGCGCAGTGTAAAGATTGGTGGTAACAGCACTGTGCTGGTGCCGGCCTACGGCTCTCCGTTTGTCCGTGATATTGATCAGGGTCGGCGCTACGCCAATATCGAAGATTTCCGCAACTTCGTAAAGCTGGCGTACAGTTCTGATTCTTTGCATCACTCTGGCGGAACGGTTTGTGAGCCTGTGGATCTGCCAGTGAACAAGCGTCATTTCGATATGGTTTATGCCCATATGCGTTATAGCGATAAGCCCTATATGGGGTCAGTGACTGCTGCAGAACGTGCCACTGATACCGTTGAAATGTCTAAAATACTTTTTGGCGATCGATTCGTAAATGCTGATACCGGTGTAGAAAATACAGTGGTGATTAATCTGATCAATGCGAATTCGCCAATGACATTTGATGACACTATGCTCGGGGCTGCCGAGGTTTATGCCAAGGCGAATCAGGCGACAGTCATTTCGCCATTTATTCTTGCAGGTGCAATGTCTCCGGTCACCGTATTGGGCACCGTGACGCAAATCCTGGCTGAAGCGCTGGCAGGAATGGCATTTGTACAATTGGTTCGACCGGGTGCTCCCGTCGTGTTTGGCACCTTTGCCAGCAGTATTTCAATGCAGTCGGGAGCGCCAACTTTTGGCACACCGGAACCTTCATCTGTACTCTATATTGCGGCGGCGCTTGCTCGTCGTCTGGGTGTTCCCTTTCGATCCGGAGGGGGCTTAAATGCCTCCAAGCTGCCCGATGCCCAGGCGGCTTATGAAGCTGCAAATACACTGCAGTCCGCGATGCTCGCGGGGGTTAACTTTATGTTGCACACTGCCGGCTGGCTCGAGGGAGGATTGGTAATGAGCTATGAAAAATTTATGCTCGACGCTGATCAAGCCGGTATGCTGCAGGTTTTTGCCAGAGGGATTGACGATTCTGAAAACGGTCAGGCGCTGGATGCTTTGAGAGAAGTTGGTCCGGGCGCACATTTTCTGGGATGCAGCCATACACAGGCCAATTTTGAAGCCGCTTTTTACCGGTCCAGCAACGCAGATAACAATAGCTTTGAGCAGTGGGAATCTGAAGGTGCAATGGATGCTGCCCAGCGAGCCAACCAGCAGATGAAAAATACTCT
>CAZNOB010000097.1:0-1519 GCA_964574535.1 uncultured Granulosicoccaceae bacterium
TCTACCCGCGTTTAATCAGTTTTGAGAGTGATCGTGCAAGTGGGTCGACGCGCCATGGATGGCTGCAAGCGCTATCTACTTGCACGATCACTCTCAAAATGCCGCAGGCACCGAAGGGCTGAATAGTCGCAAAAGACTTTTTGCTTCCCGTTTTTGGTCTTCTTTTCAAAAATGAAGGCACCCGGCAGGGACGTCATGTTAGTTGCGCAACAGCGCGCCACTAGCCAACCGAAACCAAAAAACCACTAAGACGCTAAGCCAGTGGCCTTCTTCGCAAGTCGCCCGCGCAATGGGTCATATCCCCAAACGGCTGCAGCCAGAAAAACACAACTGCACGCTATCACTACCATCAACGCAATCCAGTTCACTTTTCCGTACAACGCAAAGCGTATTAATTCTATCCCGTGTGTAAATGGATTGAGTCGGCAGATCCAGTACAGTACCACACTGGAGTCGAGTATTTTCCATAGCGGGTAAAGTGCTGATGAAGCGAAGAACATCGGGAATATGACAAAATTCATCACCCCGGCAAAGTTTTCAAGCTGCTTAATCAGTGATGATAACAATAACCCCAAAGCGCCCAGCATGAGTCCGGAAAAAAGTAATGCCGGAAGCACCAACAGATAGCCGCCAGCAGGCGGGCGGATTTCCCAAAACCAGGCGATGACTAAAAATACATAAGCCTGGAGTATGGCCACCCAAACCCCTGCGATCAGTTTGCATAGTAGTAAATACCAGCGTGGCAGAGGGCTGGTTAACAATACTCGCATACTGCCCATCTCTCGATCATAAACCATCGACAGAGAACTCTGCATGCCGTTAAACAGCAGGATCATACCCAGCAGACCCGGCGCAATGTACTCTTCATAAACGATATAGGTTTCATAGGGCGGGATGATAGAAACCCCGAGAACCGATCTGAAACCGGCGGCAAATATAAACAGCCATACCAGCGGACGTACCAGTGCGGAAAAAAATCGACCGCGTTGATTGACGAACCTAAGTGACTCTCGGGTGATCACTCCACGCAAACACAATAGAGCGTGTGAGATATTCATGATGCGTCACTGACTATCTGATTGAACAGTGATGCGACATCTGCGGCGTTGTGCCTATCCTGCAGATCCTGAACCAGGCCATTGGCAACAATTTTACCTTTGTGCAAAATATAAGCATCGTCTTCGGGGTCGACTTCATCCATTAAGTGTGTGGCCCACAGCACGCCGGTATTTTGTGCTTTGCACTGCGTTTTGACGTGTTTGACGAATTCGCTGCGACTACTCAGATCAAGTCCCACAGTGGGTTCATCCAGTAACAGTAGCGCAGGGCTGTGCAAAAGTGCACGGGCTAATTCAACCCGGCGCCTCTGGCCACCGCTTAGTACCGCAACTTTAGTCTTTGAGAAACTCTCCAGCCCATGCTGTGTGATGGCTTGCGAGATTTTTTCACCGGCCGGCTTTCGCTTAAGGCCCTGAAGCTGGGCCGCATAGCGCAGGTTTTGATAAACCGTCAGGTCCAT
>CAZNOB010000097.1:1619-20037 GCA_964574535.1 uncultured Granulosicoccaceae bacterium
TAAGGCCCTGAAGCTGGGCCGCATAGCGCAGGTTTTGATAAACCGTCAGGTCCATATCCAGAGTGGTGCGTTGAAAAACCACACCCATTGATCCCAATGCCTGAAGTGTTTGGCCTCGCAGATCATGCCCCATGACAGCCACCACGCCACTATGTGCAGCATAGAGACCGGTGATAATAGAGAACAGTGTGCTTTTTCCCGCACCATTGGCACCCAGCAGTGCAACAAACCTTCCGGGCCCCACTGTTAGTGATACATCGTCCAGTGCCCGGTATTCGCCGTAATGAAATGCCACAGAGTCAACGTCAAGCGGTGTTTGTTCCGTGTGCTTATTCAACTGGCGTTGCACATGCGATGTTTTGGCTGGTGATCAATTGGGTATATGTTCTTTAGGAAGAATTGCAGCGCCCCAGGGATAGCGACCCACTTTTATCGACTTGACCGCTTTTAACGTTTCTACATCCACAACCGTAACATCACCCGAGACGCCGTTGGTGGTATAGATTTTATCTTGCTCTGGAGACAGTGCGGTGTGCCAGACTCTTTTGCCGACCAGAATATATTTTATGGGTTCATAGGTAGTGCGGTCGACGACGGCAAGGTGATTAGATGGGCCAAGCGCAATAAAGGCGTACTTGCCATCTGCAGTAAGTTCGATACCCACTGGTTGTATGCGGTGTGCGGTCACTCCTTTGATGTCAAAGTTGATTACTTTTTTGATCTGTTTGCTGGCCGTATCAATGACCGTTACCGTGCCACCAATTTCAGAAGATACCCAAAGTTCGGTGTCGTCGGCGTTAAACTCTGCATCGCGTGGTCTTTGATCGACTAATGTGTTTTCAATAATTTCGTGACTATCAGTGTCAATCCAGTGAGCCATATTGGTGGTTTCTGAAGTCACGATTGCCCATTTGCCATTATGGCTGACAGCCATGCCCTCTGGTTCTACCCCGACATCAATTTGTGCAATTACTTTTCTGGATTCAATATCCACTACAGTGGCGATGGCGTCATCTTCGTTGGCGATATACAGATGTTTATTATTGGGGTGGAGTGCAAATTGTTCCGGGTCTTCACCGGAAGGCAGGTCGTGAATAATTTTATCAGTTGCCAGATCCATCATTTGTACGGTGTCTGAGTCGGACGCGCAGATATAGAGATATTTATAGTCGTGCGACAGGGTCACGCCCCTGGGTCGCTCACCAACATCAATAGTTTTAACCACGGTTTCGGTTTCTGAATCAATTACAGAAATGGTGTCGTCCTTTTCATTCGACACATAGATCCAGTTTGCGGTGGCAACGGGCGAAATGGTTAGACAAAACATAAAAGCGCTAATGCGGGTGGTTAGTATTTTCATAGGGTTCACGTGTGATTTTACATGCCAGAGCATTTAGATTCCGGCTGATCTAGTCCCAGTGTATCAAGCTCGGTGGTGTGGTGTAAAAAACCTTCAATGGGTGCCTGAGCAACTAAAGACTGCGGGTGCACCAGAGGGATAGGCTGTCGAAGCTGGCCGTTCCAGTGGCGATAATTCATTTTGGTGCCTTTGAAGCCCGCAAGTGAGAACGGCTCGGACATAATATAGTCTTTAAGTGCTTGCGGGCTGACGGAACCGGTGCGTGTGACAGCTTCACCGACACTGCGCACTGCCGCCCAGGCCGCGTAATCAATGCTGGTCATGTTGCGATCTGCCGTCTTTATAAAACGCGACTGCAGTTGGGCAGCACCCCATTGTTCGACCACGCCGTGCCAGCCAACGGCTTCCAGTCCGGCGGTGCCTGCGACCGGCCGCGGTAGCCAGGTGTTGTACAAAACATATTGGCCGAAATCATCGTCTTCGTCGGCGACAACCACGACATCATACTTGCGCGCCTGTGTAAACACAGGGATTTCGGCTGCAGCGTTTCTGCGCATATCTGCATCTTCCAGCCAGCGTTTTTCATGATCAATGTCTATTCGATACTTTTTAGCGGACTGTCGGATTGAGTCTGCAAAGTATCCGTCGACCTCCCGATTGCCTTCCAGAAGAAATATCGACTTCCATTTTCTCTGGGTGAAAAATTGCATTAAAGCATCTGTCAGCATTGCCCGTGAGGGCAGGGTGTGTAATACATTCGGACGGCACTCGGTGCTGCGTAGTCGGGTGTCCAGACTACCGACGTTAAAAATCAGATCATTGCCGGCTTGTGGAAGATCGGCAATTAACAGTAAGTTCTGCGCACTCACATTAGCAATGACGATTTTATCGCCTTCCAGCAGGGATTTCGCGGTGGCAACAACGTCGCCATCTAACGGTACTATTACTTTCTCAATCTGGTAGTCGTGTTTTAAGAATTTCCCGGTGGTATTGTTATCTGCTACACCAACAATAGCCCCCTGTTCACCCTCGTCCTCTGGCCACACCACCAAATTGGACAGTACCGGTGGTCGTTCGATTTCCTGCTCAAGATATACAAGTTTAATCTCCAGTGAATCAGCCGCTGCGATTTGTGTGAATAGCGCCACCAAGGTGATGATCGCAGGGCTTATCCAGCGTCTGGTAAGATGTGGTTTTATTCTCCCGGTGTACAACCGGCATTGAGGGTGTGATGCTGTGGTCATAGTCTGGCCAGTGTTGAGTTACGGGGTTGACGAAAACCCGCTTTGACAGGAATCCGTTTGTGGTCAATAGATTTAATCAACTCGCTAAGTGCGGGTAACTGAGCCTGTGGTGCACGGGTTGAATACAGGCGGTCTTGAAGGTCCTGGACTAACTGACGATCCGCACCCGATAGAATTTCCCGCGAGCTGCGTTCATGTAGCAAGCGATACAAGGCTTGTGCATCGTTGTTCTTTGCAAATGAGCGGATCTTTTGTAAAAGCAGCCTTTTTTTGTTCTTGCTTTTTACGCGCGTGATCAATGAAGGTATGGCAAGCGCTGTTAACACAAGCATAGCGAGTGCTGCGACAAAATAAACCAGGGCTCGCAACCAACCGGCAGATTGCAACCAGTGCCGGACTCGAGTCGTGCCTGTGTCCTGCAAGGCCAGTTTTTTAAGTACATCTGCGCGGTCGGGCAGGCCCACGTTGATTCGCCTGGCGGGAATAATAACCTCGGCAGCCTGTTGCCGAATGGTGTTCCACCAGACCATTCTCACTGTATCCATAAAAACCGGAATCGGGCTCTGTGCCTTTACCCGATAAGTAAACGAAGCAGTGGCGTTTATTGTATCGCCATTCGTCTCTTCACTGCGACTGGTATCGATCAGTGTTTGTTGTAATGCACGGCTCTCCGGTACATCAGGGGTGGGTATTTGCCCTGCAAGTAATCCGCTGGCCTGCACAGTTATAATACGCAGCAGCTCGTCTCCGGCGCGAAGTTCGGTGACCGGAGATGACCACTGTTCAGTCAGCGCCAAAGACCGGGCAGGTAACCACCACTGTTCATCATTCGTGTTATCGCGCTCGGCGGGTTTAACATTGACCGTTAACGGCTGATGTGAGCGCTTGAAATCGGCTCTCTCTATGCGAGATTTTGCCGCAGTGCCGCTCCAGTTAATAGCGCCAATGGTGTTGGCACCCGAGTGAGACGGAAAAATTAAATACTGCCAGCGGGTGCGATACCATTCTTTTTCCTCGTCCGAAAATGTGCGGCGATTTTCAATCAAGACGCGTTTGCTGAATCCGTCAAGGTCCGGCAAGGTGATCTGTTCATTACTGATGGGGTATCGATGGTGTAAGTCGATCGTCAACAACGCTTGCTGATTCACATAGGGAGATACCGGGGCAACCGTGGTTTGAATTTGCATATCCTCAACCCTGGGTTGCCACTCCGGGCGGGTTTCGTTAAGTACCCTGATAAAAACCGAATTCGAAGCCACCTCACCGGCAAACAAGGGTCCGATAACAATATTTCCAGGTTTGTTCGGGATCAAAACAATTCGTCTGATCTTGATCTCGACCACTTTCCCTTTAATTACCGCGATTCTGGTGCCAATGGTTTCTCTGACCACTGTAACGACAGATTCAAGCGGCGCCAGGTTGATGGGATCGAGAAGGCCGGTAGATTCAACTTCCAGAACAACAGCATCACCGATATATATTTCATCGTTATCAAGTGCCAGCGTAATGTAGGGACCGGTAGACTGCGCATAAACACTGGCGTTAAAAAGAACACAGCACAGTGCCAGACACACAACAAACCCTTGTCTGATGTTCATTACCATAAGCTGCCGCCTTCCGGGGCATTTTCACCGGCTGCGTGTCGCCTTGCGAGTTCCAGTTCTATTCGCTTTTGCAGGTATTTTTTTGCATCATGGTTGATTTGGTTTAACCATTGTTCGTCGGCCTGTACGGCCTCGAGAGTGGCGCGCATACTGGCCGCTTGCGCATCACTGGCAGAATCTTTCCCTTCGGCACCGGTGGATGCATTGTTTTCTGTGTGAGTGTCTGATTCAGTTCCCTTGTTTGATCCGCCTTCGGGACTTCCGTCATCTTCCATGGTGTCGTCGCTGCCGGCTTCTCCGCTGTCACCGGCGGCTATGGCCTCTGGCGCAGGCCCGCGATCATCAGTGTCACCTTCGCGATCATTGCCGGAGTCTTCACGGTCTTGTGGCTCATCACTTTTTTCATCACTGCTGCCACCGGCCTGTTCATTGCCGTCGCTCTCGACGCGGTCGATTTCCTCGCCTTGTCTTTCCAGTGCAGACTGACCTTTTTCGTCCTGCTCAAGGCTGAGTAGCTTGCGCATGAGCTCAGCGTTAAAATCAGCGTCTTCGAAATCAGGTTGTTTAAGCAGTGCCTGCTGGTAAGCCTCAAGAGCCAGTTCGTAAAAGCTCATCTTTACATAGGTATTGCCTAAATTGTAGAGCGATACCGCGTCGTCGGCGCGAATAAAAGCCTCTGCTGCACGCCACCATTGCCCGGAGCGATACATGGCGATACCTTTCCAGGAGGGGTCAGTATAGATTTCGGCGGCTTCGGCAAAACTCCCCTGAGTAAACAGACGGTGAGCAATAAGATTGTCATCGGCAAACAATTTAGTGCCCGTCAGCATTGCAAGCGCACAGCATAGTACCGCCATGTACCGTCCGGTTTTATTGCTGGCGGTTAATCGAATCATCTTGCGGTCCGATAGAACAGCAGTAGCAATAAGGGAATCACCAGCAGTAATATCCAGTGTGACTGGTTTGACCACCGCAGTGTTGTGATACCGGTTTGTGTCAGCAGCGCATTACCCGGATGTTTCGTCGTCAGGGATAATCGACGGAAGTCGATCTGCCCCAGACTGTCTGCAATGACTGTAGTGCCAGCACCGCTTTCGGCCAGTTGCGAGGCGGCTTCAAGATCGAACGGTGCGGCATTAGTTGAATCTTCGCTGCCAAACAAAATAATATCTGCCTGATGGCCATTGGCCGCAAGCCTTGATAGTGCTGCATCCGAACGGGTATTAAAGCCGCCGGTATCACTGAGAATAAACAGTCTTGCATTCACCAATTGACTGCTGTCAATCACTGACCAGGCCAGTGACAAAGCACGCGTCAGGTTAGAACCGTCCATTGGAATGATGCCGTAGTCTATCTGGTTTGCATTCTCGCGAAAGTTTGCCTGGTCAAAAGACGGCGGTGCGACCACAAACGCATCACCCGAATATAAAATTAGCGTGGTTGAGTTGGCGTTGGCACGAGCGGCTAATTCAATAGCGGTATCGCGCACAGCCGAGATTCTGGAAGGTATGATATCGGTCAAAGTCATTGACCTTGAAACATCGGCAAGGATAATCCAGCCCTGACTATGCTGGTAGGTATTGGCATGACGGGCAGGCACCGAAGGGCTACTGAGTGCGACGCACGTCAGTACCACAACCAGTAAACCGAAATTACGTGATTTTCCTGCTTTATTGCCCTGTAGAAACTTCAGGACACCCGGATTGATGATGCGCTGCCAGTCATCGACAATTGCAGTCTTACTGACTAAAAATACTATCAGAAAGAATACGGCGACTAAAAGCCATAATGGCTGCAGGAAGGTTATCGTCGCCATGCAGTTGCCGTGTGCAGTAGCGATAACATAAGGCAGGACAACAACGTCAACAAAATAAATGTGTTGCGAAGGTCCTGTTTGATAATCAGTGGCGGGGCAAGGTGATCGGTTTGTTCGAGGGTGTCTATCTCTGCATAAATTGCTTTAAGTTCTTCGGTGGAATGCGCTCGAAAAAACTGTGCACCGGATTCTCTGGCAATGGCCTTCAGTGTTTCTATGTCAAGATCGGCTGATGCTGATTGAAACTGCTGTTGTGTTTGTGCACCTGATTCACTGCCAAGTCCAATGGTATACACGCGTATGCCCAGCGTGCTTGCCAGTCGTGCTGCATCTTCAGGTTCGGCTGTACCGGCATTGTTGGTTCCGTCTGATAAAAGCACAATGGCTTTTTCTGTTGCCGGATCGTCTTTGAGGGTTTGAATCGCCAGGCCCAGGGCATCGCCCATGGCTGTGGTTCTGCCCGCCATGCCAATACCGCTGCTTTGCAGGACATGATTCACTGCGTCCAGATCATAACTAAGCGGAGATCCAATAAACGCTTCACTGCCAAAAAGTACCAGTCCAATCCTGTCACCGGTGCGATTTGCTATAAACTGACCGGCGACCAGCTTAACCACAGTCAGTCGATCAACGGCTTCATTATCAACCGTGATATCTTTTCGCTCCATGCTGGTAGACAGATCGATCAACAGTGATAAGGCACGTCCGCTGGCTGCCTGTGCGGTGGCTTGTGCTGGCAGACTGGGCTGTGCGATGGCAACAATTATTGCAAGCCAGGCCAGCCACAATAAAATCCATTGCCAGACTCTGCTGCTGCGCCAAAAATGCCGACCCTGTGACGGCTGCTGTATTTCCTGAAACGCTTTTGCAAGTCTTGGGCTAACGCGTATCGCACGACTTGTTTTTAGCCTGGTCGCATGCTGCGAGGTTATCAGGATCAACAATGGCAGTGGCATTAACAGGAATACCCAGGGCCAGTTAAAGTTAATCATGATAGCCGGTTCCGCTTTTTAATCAGCGTACGCAGTTTTTTATAATTCAAGGCACAATCAATATCTGTCACTGCATCCGGTTGATAAAGAGAATCACCGTATATTTTGCCACCGCCTTCACTGAAAAACCGCGTATTAAAAAACTGATCAAGGTAGCGAAGCCAGTTGCTGCCATGCAATTGTCTGATGTCAGCCCGGTTATTGTGCGTCAGTACAATTCTTTTCAGTAACTCGGCGGTTTCAAGACGTGCTGTTGGACCCGACTGTCGCTGAATAGCATCCAGCTCAACAATAGCGGCAGAAGCCCAGGAGCGCGGGAGTTGTCTTCGATAGCGAAACATCACAGCCGATATGGCAATTGCAATGATTAGTGATGCGATCACAATTGGCCATATCGAGGGTTCGGGCGGTGGCGCGGGTTGATGGATATCGCGTAGTTGTTCCAGTAGTTGAGTGGTATCAGGTTCAGCCATCACAATAGCCCGCGCTGTTGCAACGCCTGTAGTGCTGTGCCGGTGTTGTAATCAATGTTGTGGATTAACAGTGGTACGCGGGACTCTTTAAACTGATGGATTTGTTGATCTATAGAGTGCCGCAGCGCATTGTTGAACCGCGCGCTGTTAAACCTATTGATATACCCGACTTTAGCGTCGCCAGAGGTTTTACCAGCGAATTTATAAGGGTAGCTTCCGGCAGGTAAACCACTCACTTCCAGCGGATCAAGCAGCATGACGGCAACCATTCGGCCGGTGGCACCTGTAACGGTAAGCTGTTGCCGCCATTGTGGATCAGTGTCTGTGTCAAACCTCGAGAATACAAAATAACTGCCCCCCGATCTGCTCGCCGCGTTAATGGATTCAAGCATCGGGGATAACGGGGGATCTTGCTGGTCGGTGTGGCTGCACGCCGCTTTAAATTCAGATGCGATCAACTCACAGGCCTGCAGGGCACCGCGCTTACCCGCCAGTGGTCGGCTAACAGTTTGTCTGCGCTGTGAAACCACCATGGCTGAACATCGATCACCTGATTCACAGGCATGCCATAAAATGCCGGCCGCCATTTTTCCTGCGCTGACAGCACTAAGGCAATGACTGCCGCTAAACATAGAGGGTCTTAGATCAACCACCACTGTGGTGGTGTGTTCGCGTTCTTCCCGGTACAGGCGTGTATAGGGTTCGTTGTTGCGGGCGGTGACATTCCAGTCAATGTGTCTGATGTCGTCACCGGCGGAATATTGCCGAAGGTCGGTAAACTCCAGACCCTGACCACGGCGCTGACTAATACGGTGACCAGGAAATTCACTGCGACCCTGTTTTTTACTACTGAACGTGCGTAGTAATTGATGTCTGGCATCAATCAGAGTTTGCAGAGGTAAAGTGGTTTGTGCTTCACCGGATATCCTGGCGTGTGGCTTGGTCATGGGGCCTGAGTTACACCACCGGAGTAGCATCCAGAATGCGTTCAATAACGGTTCGTGCGCTGACCCCGAGTGCCTGTGTTTGATAGTTTAAAACTATTCGTCCCGCTAATGTATCCGGTGCCAGAGCAATGATATCGTCCGGTGTCACATGGTCACGGCCATCAAGCCATGCTCTGGCCTGCGCCGATCTGGCCAGAAAAATAGATCCGCGCGGACTGGCCGCATGTTCGATGGCGTCGGCCTGCTGACCGCCGGTGCCGTATCCGCGTGTGGCGGTAGTGAGCCTGACTATATAGGCTCTGATCGCATCGCTTAGAAAAACCTGACTGGCACTTTTGTTGGCGTTGGCCAGATCATCTGCACTAAGCAGGGCAGTGGTTACTATGCTGTCTGATTGCTTCTGCGTTTCATCGAGCACAAGATCAAGAATTCGATGTTCCAGTTCAGGGTCAGGCATTGTGACGTTCACAAAAAACATAAACCGATCAAGCTGCGCTTCCGGCAGCGGATAAGTGCCTTCGTGTTCAATCGGGTTTTGTGTCGCTACCACAAGAAACGGATTTTCAAGCCGATAGGTCACGCCTGATGCGGAGATCTGGTTTTCCCCCATGGCCTCTAGTAATGCACTTTGTACCTTGGGCGGGGCTCGATTGATTTCATCAACCAGTACCACATTATTAAACAACGGACCTTTGACAAAATTAAAGGTTGCGGTGTTTGGTTGGTAAATATTGGTGCCGGTTAAATCTGCCGGCAGCAGATCGGGTGTTGCCTGCACACGCACAAAGCTTGCATCAATCATTGCGGCAAAGCTGTTGACAGTGCGGGTTTTGGCCAGGCCCGGTGAACCCTCGATCAGGACGTGTCCACCGGTGATAGCGGCGACCAGCAGTCTCTCTATCAGTTTTCCGTGACCCGCCAGTTGTTGATTCATTGAGTGGCGGACGGCGATAAATTTATCGAGTGTTGCGGCAGGCGAGAGAGCGGGAACACTGCGGCTTGTGGGCTGAACGAGAGCTGATGCAGGCAGTGGTGGTGGAGTGGAAATTGGTGTGTTCAATCGCGATCTGCCTTGTTAACGGGACATCGGAGCGCCCCGCTTTTTATTCGCCCAGAAAATTAACAGGCTGTGCGGGCACCACTGTGTGATTTTCCTCTTTCCAGCCGTCGGTACCCTCAGGGTACCAGAAAATATTGTTGTAACCCCATAAGCGTGCACGGCGCGCTGCGTTCCAGCTTTGCCAGCAGTCAGCGCTGCAATAGAAAAGCAGGAAGGTGTTTTTGTTCCCACCGCTGATGATTTGCAAGTTGCGTTCGAAGTAATCGATATGTCCGTCTTCAAGAAAACCCCGCCCGACCTCAGGCAACCAGGTGGAGCCTTCTATGTTTTCATGCGATTCACTCATCACCCAACTGCCGTCCAGCGGGTCTGCACCAAGACCGCGTGGCGGATACACATCGATGAATTTAACTTTCCCTGAACGGTACAACTGGTAGGCGCGGGCAGTGTTGACAACTTCGGTGCCCGGGTTGATCTGCGGTACTGGTGCGCGATACCGTTCCATGCGGAATCCGCGTTGTAAATCGACCCCGTCGGGCAGTGGTAAGTTGATATCGGATGGTGCGAACTGCAATTGCTGTGACGGGTTTTCCTGCGTTTGTTCCTGTGTTGTGGATTGCTCGGCAATTACGGTGGCCCAAAGCATAAGACCGGCAAGACTAGTCAGGGCTGCCCGGGTAAAAACTCGAGCTGGGTTTTGTCGCCTCGGTTTGTGCATTGGGTGTCTGGTTTGCTTTGCCATCGTTGAAACACCGAGTTAGTATAAATCAACTGGGGAGAATATTCATGAAATCAACTATTGTTTGGCAGTTGTATAAACTTTCAGATAAATCGCTCAAAGCACTGATCACTTTGCCACTGGTGTTGTTGCTGGCGGTTGTGTTGCCAATGCAGGCGATGGCTGCAGACCCTGTACCGGTAAAGGTGGGCGTGCTTAAGTTTGGTACCGTGAATTGGGAATTGAAGTCTATGCAACATAATGGCTTCGATAAACAGAATGGTGTCGATGTAGAAATAGTCCCTTTCGCCGGTGGTGATGCCACAAGAATAGCGTTGCAGGGCGGGGCGGTTGACGTCATCGTGGCTGACTGGTTATGGGTGTCCAGGCAGCGTGCTGATGGACAGCAGCTGACGTTCGTACCTTACTCCTCCTCTGTGGGCGCGATCATGGTCGGTGGTGACAGCGGTATCGATTCACTGGCAGAAATGAAAGGCAAAAAAATCGGTGTGGCCGGCGGTCCTCTCGATAAAAGCTGGTTGCTGTTGCAGGGTATGGCGAAGCAGGAGCACGGTCTTGATCTTGCCGCAGAAAATGAAATCGCCTTCGGTGCACCACCGTTACTGGCCGAGAAAACCCGCCAGGGTGAGCTCGATGCAATGCTGAACTTCTGGCACTACTGCGCCAGACTGGAAGCTGATGGCTACAAGCGCCTGGTCAGTGCTGAAGACGCGGCTGCAACCCTGGGTTCCAGTGGCCCTGTGTCTGCGATCGGTTATGTCTTCTCGGATGACTGGGCGGCCAGCAACCCTGAAGCCGCCGCAGGTTTTATAGCAGCCTCTCGTGCCACTAAAAACTTAATGAATGATTCTGACGCAGAGTGGGAACGGCTGGGTGAAAGTGGTGCCATTAAAGATAAAGGCGCCGCCTTGCTGACATTGCGTGATCGATTTAGAGAAGGTATCCCGCGACGACCTATCAGTGACGAAATCGAAGATGCAGGAAAACTCTATAAAGTCCTTGCAGAGCTTGGTGGAAAAAAACTGGTTGGTGATTCACCGGTGATGGTTCAAGGCACATACTGGCCTGCACTCAGTGCCCAATAGACGGTCCACCGGCGCGGCCACTATGCGGCTACCGGGCGGCCATCGCTGATCTGCGCTGCAGATCAGCAAGGCACACAAAAACACCAAAAGTGACTGCCAAGCCTAATAGAAAACAATTTCCTGTTTGGTTGCTCTCACTGGCGGGATTGCTGGTGATCTGGACTGTCGCCGCCTGGCTGGCGCAAAGCCGCGCATTGCCATCACCCATTGCAGTTGCCAGCGCCATCGCAGTAGAGGCGCAAAGCGGCGAGCTGCTCTTACACATGACTGCAACTCTCGGTCGAGTGTTTGCGGCATTTATAGTAGCAATGGCCATCGGTTCGGCAATTGGCATCGCACTGGGTCGGAATCAGCAGCTTAATCACTTTTTTGATCCATGGGTTATTTTGTTGTTAAACATTCCGGCGCTGGTGATTATTGTGCTGAGCTTTATTTGGTTCGGCCTCAATGAAGCTGCCGCAATAGGCGCCGTGGCAGTGAATAAAATACCCAATGTTATTGTTACCGTACGCGAAGGCGCCAGGGCTCTGGACCCGGCTTTTGCAGAGATGGGAAAAGTATTTCGATTCTCAAGATTAAAAACGCTCCGTCATGTGGTCCTGCCGCAGCTGCAACCGTATATTGCTGCCGCAACGCGGTCGGGGATTGCATTGATCTGGAAAATCGTACTGGTGGTTGAGCTACTGGGGCGTTCGAACGGGGTGGGTTTTCAAATACACTTATATTTTCAGCTTTTTGATGTAGCAACCATTCTGGCTTATACGCTGGTGTTCGTTGCGGTGATGTTGCTGGTTGAGTACCTGTTTCTGCAACCCCTGGAAAAACACTCACGACGCTGGCGGGTAGAGCGTGCTTGACGTCAACATTGAAACGATGGTGTTTGAATCCAGTGACGGCGGGGCGCTGGAAGCTTTACGTGATTTAAAATTCAACTGTGCGGCTAAATCTTTTACCAGTATTGTCGGGCCGTCCGGCTGCGGTAAAACCACAACGCTTCGTTGCATACTGGGTCTTGAAAGCGCTTATAAAGGTGTCATTACCATTGATGGCACACCAGTGGGAACACAAACAGACGCAGTAAAAATTGCCGCGGTTTTTCAGGAGCCACGCTTATTGCCATGGCGCACCACAGAAAAAAATGTGCGACTGGCACTGAACCAGTCCGGCAGTGTGACAGACGCAAAACTCGATGCGCTTTTTTCTGAGCTGGGGTTAACTGAACACAGGCACTTCTTTCCGACTGAACTGTCGTTAGGTCTGGCAAGAAGAGTAGGCCTTGCCCGTGCTTTCGCGGTCGAGCCTTCTGTACTGATTCTTGATGAACCATTTGTCTCTCTGGACGACGAAACCGCCGGCCGACTACGTCGCTTGTTGTCGTCCGTGTGGTCAGCGCGCGCCTGCACGGCACTCATGGTCACGCACAACATTCGCGAAGCCATTGAATTGTCTGATCGAATACTTTTTTACTCTGGCACACCGTCAAGAATTGTTCATCAATACGATGTTCCGGTACAGCGCCAGCACAGAAATCGCGCCGCCATCGACACCATCAGAGATGAAATCGAGTCGCTGGGCATGATCGGCGTGACAGAGTGAAAAGATCGGCTGCGCCGGGGCAGATAATGAGAGCGTGTGCGATGCACCGGCCTGACTTTTCCGCTAGAATCGACATAGCAAAACTGAACCAACCGTACTACACCGTGAGAGGAATTGAATGAGAAACAAAACGCTGCGATCCCCCCTGAAAACACTGGCTGCAGCAGCGGTTGTGGCCGGAATCGCCCAATTGGTGGTGGTCAGCACCGGTCACGGACACGGCGATGTTGCTCCGCAAGCGGTTGATACTGAAGGCCTGGATACCCTGGGTGAAGATTTCCTTGAAGAAAATCCCTACCGTCTGGCCGGGGGCGAACAATATGAACTGGCAATCGAAATAGGCGCATCCGGCTACAATCAAAACTGCGCGCGCTGTCATGGCCTTGAAGCTATTTCAGGCGGTGTGGCCCCGGATCTGCGCATTCTGGAAGACGGCATTCTGGGTGATGAATGGTATCTGGAGCGCGTGCGAAAAGGTTACAGTCAGAATGGTGCGTACAAAATGCCGCCATTTCAGGGCCTGCTCAGTCAGGAAGCCATCTGGGCAATTCGCTCCTATATCGAAAACCAGCCCAAGCCTGAATGATGATCGGACGCTTCTGCAAGTGGTCTGGCAAGGCTGTATTGGCTAGCCTGTCTGCATTGTTGATTGTGGCAACGGCACAGGCCAGACCCATTGACGAAGTCATTGAAAGCGGCTTTATCACCGTAGCCGTTTACTCTGACTACGCACCTTACTCATGGGAAGAAGACGGCAAGCTTCAGGGGATCGATGTCGATATCGCACACCTGCTGGCTGACAGTCTCGATACCGATATAAAATTCCTGGTCCGCGGCGCAGATGAAAACGTCGATGATGATCTTCGCAATAACCTTTGGAAGGGTGACCTCATCCATCGGAAGTTTGCAGATATCATGATGCATGTGCCGTATGACCGCGAACTGGATGGTCGCAATGAATTTGTTGCGCTAATGGCGCCGTACTATCTTGAGCAAATGGCGGTCGTGGTTAACTCGGCGCAAATGCCCAAGCTTGAAACATTCGGCCGTTTCCTGAACAAGCCGATCGCCGTTGAACTGGACACCGTTGGGGATTTTTTCTTATCCAATGCGTTTCGCGGGCAGCTTCAGCGCAGTATCAGGCGTGGACGAACCTTCGGCGATGTGGTTGATCTATACAACAGTGGCGAAGTGCCGGCGGCCATGGGGTCGCGAGCACAAGTCGAATGGATTGCTCATCAGGCAACCGGCATAGAGTCAATCATTGCGCGCCCGCCCATGCCCGGAATTGTTCGCGAGAGCTGGCCGGTGGGTATTGCGGTCAAGCACGACAGCCGTGATCTTGGTTATGCACTGGCCGGTGTACTGTTAGAGCTCGCCGAGTCAGGCGGGATAGAAAAAATTGTAAAACGCTATGGCGTCAGCTGGAGCGCGCCAGAGTACTAGTCCAAATATTGTGTGATCAACCTGTTCAGGGAATCACCTGGACGGACAGCATATTGCAACAGACCAACGCTGCCATTGGCCGTTATTTCGAGGAAATACAACGATGCGAAAACTTAGTTTGTTACTGTTAAAAGGCTGCCTGCCGGCCGCTTTGCTATTGTCGAGCGGTCTGGCTTTAGCGCGCGATCTGCCCGCTGATCCGCTGGATTCCGTAATGTGGGAAAACATGGCACAGAGATTCTTCCCCGGTGAAATAGTCATAGACCAGCGCGTGATTGTTCATGCTCCGCACGATGCAGAAGATCAGATGCAAGTGCCAATCACGATCGACGCGACACAGCTTGATGATGTGCAGGAAATTGTAGCCGTGGCAGATCTCAACCCGATCCCGCATATCCTGACACTGCGTCCAGAGCGAGCGCAGGCTTTTTTAGGGTTTCGCGTTAAGCTTGAACAAGCCACACCGATCCGGGTTGGTGTGTTAACCGGCGATGGCGTCTGGCATGTCAATGCAGTCAACGTCAATGCAGCCGGTGGCGGGTGTACTGCACCGGCGTTGGCGCATGGTATTGAAGACTGGTACAAAACACTGGGCCAGACGCGCGCCATAGCACGCAGAGAATCTTCCTCGCTGGCCAGGCTTTCGTTGCGTATGCGCCACCCGATGGATACCGGATTAGCACCGGGTATCCCGGTCTTTTACATGAATCAAATGAAGTTTACTTCAACAGATGGTGGACAGGTTGCCAGTCTGGAGCTGTTCGAACCTGTCAGTGAAAACCCGACCATCACTATAAAACCGCTGATTGAAGATGGTCTGTCAGAACTACTTGTCTACGCCAGAGATACCGAAGGCAACGAGTTCGAATTCCCGCTTGCAGTTCCCGCGCAATCAACAAACTAGGTTGCTGCTTAATGACCGTTAACAATAACCATCCGCGCTCTGCAAGTTACTCCAGGCGTCAGGTACTTGCGTTGCTGGCCGGTGGTGCTGCCTGTGCGTGCTGCGGTTCTGTACATGCCAACAAACTTGCTTACGATCTTGCTGCCACACAAATCGCCAGTGGTACCTGGGCGGTTCACGGGCGATCAGAATACTTCACACTCGAGAACGGCGGCAATATTGTTAATATTGCGTTTGTGGAAGTGCCCGAAGGTGTGGTAGTCATCGATACCGGACCGTCGCGTCGCTATGGCGAAGCACTGCTGGCGCTGATCGAAAAAACCATACCCGGCAAGCCGATACTGCGAGTCTATAACACCCATCACCATCCCGATCATTTTCTGGGCAATCAGGTGTTCGATTCATCAATCGTAGCGGCGCCACAAAAAGTGATCGATAACATCATCGAAGAAGGTGATGGCTTTGCAGACAACATGTATCGACTGGTGGGCGACTGGATGCGGGGAACTGCGTCGGTAGCACCAGGGGTAGCACTGGATAGCGACTCAGAGGAAATCGGCGGTCGTCGTTTTTCATTGTTTTCGCTAAGCGGTCATACCAGTGCTGATCTGGTCATTCGCGATGATGAAACAGGCGTTGTTTTCAGTGGCGATCTGGCGTTTCTCGGGCGTGCCGCCACTACACCGCATGCCGATATCCCGGTATGGCAGGAGTCACTATCGGTACTAGCCAGTCTTGATAAAGAGTTAATTCTTCCGGGTCATGGCTTACAAGACCTAAAAGGCGAGTCACTGATCCAGACCGCAGACTATCTCGACTGGTTGCAGACCTCACTCAGTGAGTCCGCCAGTCTTGGGCTGACAATGAATGAAGCAATGGTGCTGCCGATACCCGATCGATTCAAATCGCTTGACGTGGTAGAAACCGAATACCAACGTTCCGTGGTGCATCTGTATCTGCGTTTTGAAGATCAGCTGATGCCCTTGATAGAGATGAAGTAGGGCGCTGGTAAGCTTTGCTGAAGGTGGGTGCACGCACTAATTGAAATGATGTAGACTAGTGCTGTCGTATTACTAAAACTGAAGTGAAATCCGATCTGGAGGAACATTCGAATGCAAGATAGATTTAAGCTTTTAGCGGTAGCCAGCGCACTGGTATTGGGCGTGGGTACTACCTCGACCGTCAGTGCCGATGTAGGCACCGCTGACATCATAGGCGACCAGGCCAGCACCGGAGATATAGTCTCCTACGGACTGGGCCCTCGCGGGCAGCGTTACAGTCCGCTATCTGCCATTAACAAAGATAACATCAAGAATCTTTTTCCACTTTGGTCTTTCTCCTTCGGTGGTGAAAAGCAGCGCGGGCAGGAATCACAGCCACTGATCAAAGATGGCGTTATGTATGTAACGGGTTCTTACAGTCGCATGTGGGCGATTGATATCGCCACCGGTGAAGAGCTTTGGCAATACGATGCGCGTCTGCCAGAAGGTATTCTACCTTGCTGTGATGTAGTAAATCGCGGAGCTGCAATCCTTGGTGACAAAGTATTTTTCGGTACTCTTGACGCAAAAATAGTCGCCCTTGATGCTAAAACAGGCAAAGTGGTCTGGCGTAAGACTATTGCTGATTTCGAAGCCGGCTACTCATATACAGCCGCTCCTCTGATTGTTCCAACTGACGCTCATGGCCCATTGCTGATTACCGGTAACTCCGGCGGTGAATTTGGCATTGTAGGTCAGGTGGATGCACGTAATCCTGAAACCGGCGAACTCGTCTGGACCCGCCCGGTAATCGAAGGTCATATGGGCACCATGAACGGTGAAGAATCCACTATGACCGGCACGGCTAATGAGTCATGGCCAGGTGATATGTGGAAAAACGGTGGTGGTGCAACCTGGCTGGGTGGCACTTATGATCCCGCGACCAAGCTTGCGTACTTCGGTACAGGTAATCCGGCACCATGGAATTCGTATTTGCGTGCGGGCGATAACAAGTGGACTTCTTCACGTATCGCCATTGACCCTGAAACCGGCGAGATTGTCTGGGGTTTTCAAACCACACCACATGATGGCTGGGACTACGATGGCGTGAATGAGTTTGTTTCCTTTGATATGGAAAAAGACGGCAAAACCATACAAGCGGGTGCTACTGCTGACCGTAACGGTTTTTTCTATGTGCTTGATCGCACTAACGGTGACTTCGTCTCTGCGGTTCCATTTGTCAAGAACATCACCTGGGCAAAGGGTATCGATGAAAATGGTCGTCCAATTTTCGATCCTGAAAACCGACCTGGTAATCCGGCTGAATCAGCTGATGGCAAAAAAGGTAAATCAATCTTTGCAGTTCCAAGCTTTTTGGGTGGCAAAAACTGGATGCCAATGGCTTACTCACAAGATACCAAAATGTTTTATATCCCTTCGAATGAATGGGGCATGGATATCTGGAATGAGCCGGTCACCTATAAGAAAGGCGCGGCCTATCTGGGTGCGGGTTTCACCATCAAGCCGATTTTCGATGACTATATCGGATCACTGAAAGCCCTTGACCCGGTTTCGGGTGAAGTGAAGTGGGAGTACAAAAACAAAGCACCATTATGGGGTGGGGTACTCACCACAGGTGGCGGTCTAGTGTTCACTGGCACGCCTGAAGGTTTTCTGAAAGCGTTTGATTCAGAAACCGGTGAAGAAGTTTGGAAATTCCAGACAGGTACCGGAATCGTATCGTCGCCAATAACCTGGGAACAAGACGGTGAGCAATACCTGACCATCGTTGCCGGTTGGGGTGGTGCGGTACCGCTGTGGGGTGGAGAAGTGGCGAAGGTCGTCAGTCACCTGAACCAGGGCGGCTCAGTATGGACGTTTAAGATTCCAGAGCAACTTGCTGGTAAGTAGCGTTCCTTTGTGAAAGTAACGCCCGGTCCTGCTTGTGCAGGCCGGGCGTTTTTTTTTCTTATTGTGTTTTATTATTCCTCGGTTTTTGGTTCGTTTTATTTACCTGCGGCATTTTGAGAGTGATCGTGCAAGTGGGTCGCGCACAAGACACCCCAGCCGGGGGCCTTCATTTTTGAAAAGACCAAAAACGGAAGCAAAAAGTCTTCTTGCGACAATTCAGCCCTTCGGGTGCCTGCGGCATTTTGAGAGCGATCGTGCAAG
>CAZNOB010000098.1:0-16755 GCA_964574535.1 uncultured Granulosicoccaceae bacterium
ACGCCAATCTGATCGGAGGTACTATCATGGTTGACGGAACAGTACTTAACTCCAAAGGTACTGCCAAACAAGCGCTGATTGGAACTCCGTCTGCAGGTCCTCAGGCAGATACCTGGGATGATCCTAAATGGCAGGCGTATGTGAAGTCCTATCAGGATACATTTCCACCTGAAGAGCGCTTTCCAAGTCCTTCTTTACTCGCCACGGGATATTACAACGCCGGACACGCTGTCGGTCAATGTATGGAAAAAGTTGGTGGTGATCTTTCAGACGGACATAAAGGCTTTCGTGAATGTTTGTCTACCCTCGAACTGGATGCACCAAACGGCAAGATCTCACTTGACGAAAATCGCCAGGCAATAGGCACTAATTTTGTCTCTGAAGTGGTAGAACTTGATGATGGAACGCTTGCCACCAAACTGGTGTCCCTGAAAGAAGGCGTCAATCAGACGCTCGGCATCGATGCGGCTGCATTTGCCAATATCGGGCTGCCCAGTCGTGAAGCTCCAGAGTGTAAAACGGAGTATTGAGATTCATGTTGTTAAGTGTATCGGGCGCACCTGAAGCGCCCGGTACCCTTGCCCTGAGTTACGGACAAGGAACATGACGCTGATAAACTACCTTTCACGAATGCACTTTGCAGACGGGGTACTGGAAGTCGCACTTGGGGCAGATCTCGAACTCAGTCACCTAAAGCGTCCTTTGTTGGTATCTGAATCGAGTGTTGTTACTGCGGAGTTCAGCGAACGTATCAGCAGCGGTCTGCCCTACGGATGTGAGCCTGGCAATTACCTTATTCACGGAGCTCTCAATCGTGAGAAAAACCTGTCAGGTCTGATCGCCCGGGTGCGTGAATTTCAGTCTGATGTGCTCATTGCTTTTGGTACTTCAGATGCAATTTTGCTGGCGGACTCCTGCTGTCATCACTACGCTTCGAAGGCAAATGCTTCACCCGGTAGTGATGGAAGCTCAACTAAACCATTGCAGCCCAAACTGTTTGCGGTACCGGGCGTCGATGGATTGCCCGCGTTGTCTAATCAACTTAAGGAGGGTGTACGCCGTCGCACCGGGCTCAGTTCGCTAAGTGGCGTGAGTGCATCTACTGTGATTATCGACCCGACATTGATTATGGGGGAATCGATATCCAGAACAGCGAGTTCTGCGGCCAATACCATAGCGCGTTGTCTGGGAGCTTTTTTGTCACACGCTTACAACCCGCCAGCAGATGCTATCGCAATTGCCGGGTATAAGCGTATCGCGCGACAAATTCCAGAGCTGGTGTTTTCCGATTCACTTGAAATGCGTCGAGAACTGATGGCGGCAAGCCTGAATGCCACACTATCGATGGAAAAAGAACCCGGCGTGGCGCACAGCCTGTGCAAAATATTAATGACATGCTCAACTGATATTGACGAAGGGTCGTTGATGCGATTGCTGATCATGGCGGAGCTCGAATTGTTAGAGCAGCAACGCGAGCAAAATCGGATAGTAGAACTTCGCAAGGAGCTCGAATTGCCGGCAAACAAAGCGCTCACTCTGTGCGTGGCTGAGGTGCTTGGCAAACTGCCCCTGCCCGGGAGTCTGTCTGAACTGGGAATAGATAACCACATGATCAAGTCCGCTACGTCTGAGATTTTAAGCCGAAAAATCACATGGTTACCGAGCGAGCGAGACCTTGTCGGTGTTTTAAAGAAAGTTGATTTGCGATCATCTGCCATACCCGAATGTGAAGCCTCCACCGTCTGATTGACAAAATGCACTTAATCTGGGCTATAACTTAAAGTCTTTTTTTTGTTGTAATAGTCTTGTCGCCGCAACTTAACACGTGCAAGCTGCGTTATATGATTAAGTACAGGACTCGATAGTAACAAGCCTGGGACTGGGCGACTCTGGGGGGAGAAGATGAGCACAGCTATTTCAGTTTGTCATGGTGAGTTCGGGCGCGCAGCACTGTATCAACTCGACAAATCACTGATCACTCATGCGCACCGTGAAGGCCATTTGATTTTCCACATAAGCGGCAGTTTTAGTGATGCCGTGATTAGTGGTGAAAGTCACTGCGTCGACGAAAACACGGCTGCTGCAGTCAGCCCGCTTGAGCCACATAGTTTTGTGGTCAACGACGGACAGCCGAGTGTGGTGCTGGTGTTATACATCAAACCGATCTGGTTTCTCGAGAACAGTCAGTCCGCCGAGTTTACGCTCAAATTCGGCAGTTCGGTAATCGTTCGCACGGCAGCCATCAATCAATTAGTACGTCGTTTTGCCGGATTACTGCTGAACGCGCAGAACACCGAGAACATTGATAATCTACTGTTTTGTCTCTCTAAACTTTGCTATGAGCAAACCTGGCAAACTGTCAGTTCACCGGGTTTGCTGCAGAACAAAGGTTCCAGATTCACAGACTATAGAATTCGGCGTTCACTTCGTATGATGCAGCAATGTATTTCTGCCGAGGTTGAGGTTGAGTCAGTCGCTCGTGCTGTTGGCTTGTCCCGCCCGCATTTCTTTAAGCTGTTCAAGCTACAACTTGGCGTCACACCGAATGTATATTTGAATACACTGCGCTCTGAGCATGCCATCGAAGAATTGGTAAACACCAATAAAACGGTGACCAACATAGCCTATGACCTGGGGTATTCATCGCAGGCAAGTTTTACCCGATTTTTTGCCTCGAATGTTGGCATTGCGCCTTCCGAGTATCGACGAGTTGCAGACAACACCAGTAACCAATTTACCGATTAAGTGAAAAACTAGAATACTTTCGGGTACAGGTTGCCGGACTGTTAAAGGCTATGGTTTCTATCAGGGGTATGAAACGCTAATTGCCAGCCCGGAAGAGTATGTATTACCGACTGATAAAAAATACAGTTTTCCAGTGGAACTGCCATCGCCTGGTTGTTGGCACCCGATGCAGCCATGATCATCGGTCGTGTTCTGTCAGTCGCATTGTTTTTTATATTTTGACTGGTCTGACCTGTGCGTGAGTACGCTTCTAAAAACCCCTGGCAAGCTACTATTTTGGGGTTTATTGGCATCCTGCTTTTGTGGATGATTTTTGCCCTGTGGCCAGCCTGGCTTATCGACCTCATCGGTAAGAAAAAAATCTTTCTGAACGCATTATTCAATGGCATAACGCTGGGTGGATTGTACTTTCTGGTCGCCAGTGGTTTTACCTTGATTTTCGGATTGATGCGTAACGTCAATCTGGCTCATGGGTCTTTATATCTATTGGGCGGGTATGTTGGTTTTTATGTCGCTGAATGGACGGGGTACTGGCTACTGGCATTTCCGGCGGCGTTTATTGTGGTGGGTTTCGTCGGTGCACTCATGCAGATTTTTGTCTTTCGTCGAATGGAAGGGCAGGACTTGCGGCAAACACTGGTGACCATAGGTCTATCGATTGTCTTTGCTGATCTGATGTTATGGTCGTTCGGTGGTGACTTTTTCAACATTTCACCACCAGCCTGGTTATCTGGTCCGGTAGAAACGTTTTTTACAACAGGTGTTAAGCGATCCAGCGGCGAGTTGATCTTTCTTAAGTACCCAAAAGTGCGGCTGGTCATCTTTGCAGCCTCGGTGGTGGTGGGAGTGCTGATCTGGCTGGTGCTTAACCGCACACGGGCAGGCATGCTGATCAGGGCAGGTGTAGATGATCGCGATATGTTGAGTGCCTCCGGTGCCCGCATACAACTAGTGTTTCTCGGGGTGTTTGTATTTGGTGCAGGGCTGGCTGGGATCGCCGGTGTGGTCGGTGGTACGTTCCAGTCTGTAGCACCGGGGGAAGATATTCGTTTCCTGCTGGCGTCGCTGGTGGTTGTCATTGTAGGTGGGATGGGATCGATTAGCGGCGCTGCACTTGGTGCTTTGATTGTCGGGCTGGCGGAGCAATTCGGGTCCGTCTATTTTCCAACTTATGCTGTGGTACTGACATTTTTGATCATGGTGGTGGTGTTGGCATTCAGGCCTCAGGGTCTGATGGGGACTGATTAACCATGGCTGGCCCGGTGAGTAGAACAACGCAAGTGGCAGGACCGCAGACGCAGGTTGGTCAGCTGGCGAATTCATCACTTCCGGCGGCGGGTCTTCAGCACGCGGAAAAAAACTGGCTTGAGCGTATACCTGCAAGTTACTGGATTGTTGGTGTTCTTCTGTTGATCATGCCGTTGTTTGCCAGTGACTTTGTCCTTTATCAGATTTTCGGCTGGACATTTATCCTCGGTCTGATCGCACTAAGTCTGATGTTTCTCGGTGGCTATGGTGGCATGGTCAGTATGGCGCAGATGACTACTGCAGGGTTGGCGGGATATCTGATAGCGATCCTCGGCGACAGCGCCATCACCACCATCAGTCAGGGATGGCCCTGGTATGTGACAATCCCGATTGCACTAATCATCACCGCCTTGTTTGCCAGCGCCATCGGATGGCTGGCAGTGCGAACCGATGGTATTTACACCATCATGATAACGTTGGCTATCGCAGCCGCGTTTTTCTATTTTGCACGCCAGAATTACGAAGTTTTTAACGGGTTCTCGGGCTTTAACTCAGTGCATCCTCCCGCATTATTTGGTGTTGACTGGCGTGCGGCTACGCCATTTTACTATTTGACTTTGTTCTGGGCGGTTGTTGCTTATCTGGCCGTACTGTATCTGTCGCGCGCTCCGTTTGGTCTGGCGTTGCAAGGCGTTCGGGACAACCCGCGTCGCATGGCTGCGCTGGGTTATAGCGTCACTGCTCACCGGGTTGCGGCCTACACCGTGGCATCAATTCCTGCTGGTATTGGCGGCATCTTATTAACCTGGCAATCGGCACAGATCTCCCCGGGAACTGTGGGTATTGGTCCCTCAATTGACATACTGGTGGTAGCAGTCATCGGCGGACTGGGGCATCCCATCGGTGCATTTATCGGTGCGTTTATTTATGTACTGTTAAAGACCTTTTCTACTGATGTATTGATTGCTCTTGGCCTGAGTGGTGAACGCTTTCGGTTATTAATCGGACTCGGGTTTTTGGCCATTGTTTTCTTTTCACCGGATGGCGTACTCGGACTCTGGAAAAAGTTTCGCCGTTGGCAACATCGTGATCCTTTTGCTAGCTCGCAATCGGGTAAGGATCTGACATGATGGCAGTCGCTGACGATCGTGCGCAATCTACCGGCACTGAATACGCACTGGAGCTAAGCAATATCTCCAAGGTATTCGGCGCATTGTCGGCACTGCAAAACATCAATCTCTCTGTAAAACCCGGGGAACGTCGGGCAGTACTCGGTTCTAACGGCGCGGGAAAGACAACGCTTTTTAACTGCATCACCGGAGACTTTCCAGCCACCACCGGATCAATAAAGTTTTTCGGTGAAGATGTCTCTGCATTTCCGGCTTATGAACGAATTAGACGAGGCCTGCGCAGAACCTATCAGATTTCGCAATTGTTTCCCGAATTAACAGTGTTCGACAATGTTTACGTGGCCTGCCGCGGTGTATCGACCGGGCGTTTTTCATTCATCAGAGCACGCAACGACGATGCGCTGATACTCAATGCCAATGAACTGGTGAACATCGTTCAACTTGATGAAATACGTGATACCTCGGTGGCAGAGTTGTCATACGGACAACAAAGACAACTCGAAATCGCTATGGCACTGGCAGGTGCCCCGCGATTTATCCTGTTTGACGAACCGGCCGCCGGTTTGTCACCCACGGAACGTACAGACCTTGTCGATATTCTGATTGGTCTGCCATCGCATATGGGCTTTATCATTATTGAACACGATATGGATGTCGCGTTAAGGGTTTCTGAATCGGTCACTATGATGCATAACGGTGAAATATTTAAAAGCGGTACTCCTGAAGAAATTGAAAACGACGTAGAAGTGCAGGCACTTTATCTGGGGCACGGTGATGCCTAGTGCACTCGAAGTAAAAGGCCTGCATGTTTACTATGGTCAGTCGCATGCGCTACAGGGTGTCGATCTCGAGCTTGGAAGTGGTGTGTTGTCCGTGGTCGGACGCAACGGCATGGGTAAAACTACTCTGTGTAAAACTATCATGGGGCTTGAGCCTGCCGTGTCGGGTGGCATTTCTCTGTACGGTGAATCACTCACAGGGAAATCCCCAGCGGAGATTGCACGGCTTGGTATTGGTTACGTGCCTCAGGGTAGGCGCTTGTGGAAATCGCTGACGGTTGATGAACATTTCAGGCTGGTTGCCAAAGCTAATGGCCCCTGGTCGATAGAGCGCGTGTATAGCGTTTTTCCGCGATTGGCTGAGCGCAAGAACAATGGTGGAGGACAACTCTCCGGTGGCGAGCAGCAAATGCTCGCCATAGGGCGTGCATTGTTGTTAAACCCGAAGCTGTTGTTAATGGATGAACCCACTGAAGGGCTGGCACCGGTCATTGTTAATCAAGTCGCTGAAATGCTGACCCAACTCGGCCGTGACGGTGACATAGACGTGCTGATGATCGAACAGAACATCGGTGTGGCCTGTGCTGTTGCTGATCGAGTCGCAATTATGATCAATGGTCGCATCAACAGGATTATAGATTCATCCGTGTTGGCGTCAGACAAAGAACTCCAGCAGGCGCTGCTCGGTGTTGGTCGTCATGCACATGATGAAACCCCTTCATCTGCTTCTGAGCGCGGCGATGCAAACCGCCAGCGCAGTGCAGAAACATCTGTGACCAGAATCTATTTATCCAACCCGGTACTACCTGATCGCTGGACACCGATGGTCCCTGCTGCTGTGATTGCGCGCAGTGCAAGGGTGGTGACCGGAGGTGCCGCACGTGTTACCGAGCGCAACACACGCGATGCAGATGAAGGTCGTAATGGCATAGTCTACGTGTGCGGTACTCTTGATACCAAAGGCGTTGAACTAAGATTCATGCGCGACATCATCCGCAGTCGTGGAGTGCGTGTGCAGCTTGTCGATCTTTCAACCACCGGTAAACCGTCAGGCGCCGAAATTCCCCCCAATGCAGTGGCAACATTTCATCCACGCGGGGCAACCGCTGTGTTCACCGGTGATCGCGGCAGCGCCGTGGCCGGTATGACAACCGCCTTTGAACAGTGGATTAATAGTCGCAACGATGTCGCGGGAGTGATAGCGGCAGGCGGCTCTGGCGGTACGGCACTGGTAAGCCCGGGCTTTCGTCGCCTGGCAGTTGGTGTACCTAAACTGATTGTATCGACGGTCGCCTCCGGTAACACAGCGCAATACGTGGGATCCTCTGACATCACCATGATGCATTCTGTTGCCGACGTACAAGGTATAAACAAAATCACACGTGTGGTTCTGCAAAATGCTGCAGAAGCCGTCGCGGCGATGGCAGCAAGTCGCTTTCAATCAAATACTGAAAGTGTAGACAAGCCCGCTCTTGGTATCACTATGTTCGGCGTCACAACTGCCTGTGTGTCGATGGTATCGGAACAGTTATCAGATAACTACGATTGCCTGGTGTTTCATGCCACCGGCACCGGTGGCAGATCAATGGAGAAACTAGTCAGCGCCGGACAGATATCTGCGGTACTCGATTTAACCACCACTGAGTTAGCAGACAAAGTCGGCGGCGGTGTCTTTGCTGCAGACGATACCCGTATGGATGTATTCGCCGACAGTGGCAAGCCTTACATTGGCGCTTGTGGAGCATTGGATATGGTCAACTTCAACGCACCCGACACAGTGCCGGAACGCTATAAAGGGCGCACTTTCTATGAACACAATCCGCAAATCACGCTAATGCGCACGACGGTAGATGAGTGCCGACAAATCGGTAAGATCATTGGCGAAAAGCTTAACAGGATCAATAAGCCGGTGCGTTTCTTTTTAAATGAAGGCGGTGTCTCTGCGTTGGATGCGGTGGGTCAACCCTTCTGGGACCCCGTAGCTGATGCCGCTCTGTTTGATGCAATTGAGCAAACCGTAGTGCAGTCAAGTCAGCGCCAGCTGATTCGTGTGACAAATAATATTAACGATCCGGAATTTGCAGATCTGGTGGTCAAGACGTTCCGATCGCTTAATTCTTTTAGCGCTGAAAGTACAAGAAGAGCCTAGCTATGCATGACAGACAACAACTGATTGAACGCTACCGGAACATGGTAAAAGAAGGAGTGCCCATCATTGGTGGCGGGGCTGGTACCGGGCTTAGCGCCAAGTGCGAAGAAGCGGGTGGCATCGATCTGATCGTGATCTATAATTCCGGCCGTTTTCGTATGGCCGGTCGTGGCAGCTTATCGGGTCTGATGCCCTATGGAGACGCCAATGCCATCGTACTGGAGATGGCAGCCGAGGTTTTACCGGTAGTCAGTGACACGCCGGTGTTAGCCGGCGTGTGTGCATCTGATCCGTTTCGCCTGATGGATAAATTTCTCGATCAATTAATAGACACCGGTTTCAGTGGAGTGCAGAACTTTCCAACCGTCGGTCTCATTGATGGTGTTTTTAGAGCCAATCTTGAAGAAACAGGTATGTCATACCAGAGCGAAATTGACATGATTGCATTGGCACACCAGAAAAACATGTTAACTACGCCCTATGTTTTCAGTGAAGCGGATGCCACCGCAATGGCAGAGGCCGGGGCCGACATTGTTGTGGTTCATCACGGGCTGACCACCGGTGGCACAATCGGCGCTGAAACCGGCATTTCACTTGAGCAGGCACCGGAAATAACAGATGCGTGGGCCAGAGCCGCCCTCGATGTGAATAAAGACATAGTAGTGCTGGTCCACGGCGGTCCGGTGTCGTCAGTGCAGGATGCAGAGTATGTCTTGCACAACACAGAACATTGCCATGGTTTTTATGGTGCTTCTTCAATGGAACGCCTGCCAACTGAAATTGCCCTGACAGAACAAACCAAAGCGTTTAAAGCGATCAGCCTGAAATCTTGAGGAGACCGTCATGAGCGGACAGATCATTGGACAATTAATATTATGGTTGATCGTAGCCGTGATCGTGGTGTTTATTGCCTACTGGGTAATGAATTGGCTGTACCGCCGATCAACCAAAGAAACCGCCTTTGTGCGCACAGGATTTCTGGGTGAAAAAGTAGTCATCGACGGCGGAGCATTTGTTTGGCCAATTATTCACGATATCACTCCGGTGAACATGAACACCATCGATCTTCAAGTGAAGCGCCAACGCGAAGATGCACTGATAACTAAAGATCGAATGCGTGTCGATGTCGATGCTGAATTTTATGTACGTGTTAAACAAACCGGTGAAGCAGTTTCACTGGCGGCGTCTACAATGGGCCGCCGCATGCTTGAACCGTCACGTATTCACCAATTGCTCTCGGGTAAGTTTATCTCGGCGTTGCGCACTGTCGCCTCAGAGATGAGCATGGAAGAACTACATGAAAACCGCAACAGCTATGTGGCGCGCGTGCTTGAAGTAGCACAGGAAGGACTTGATAAAAACGGTCTTGAACTGGAAAGCGTTGCTGTAACCGATATCGACCAAACCGAGATTGAATTCTTTAATCCATCGAACCGGTTTGATGCGGAAGGTCTGACCATTGTCATTCAGGAGATCGAAGCCCGCAGAAAATTGCGTAACGATATTGAACAGGAAACCTCGATAAAAATACGCGAGCGCAACCTGTTGGCCGAAAAGCAGGCTTTAGAAATTGAACGCGCCAGCGAACAGGCCCGACTGGAGCAGGAGCGCGATATTGAATTCCGCCGGGCACGACAACTGGCAGAACTTGAGCGCGAGCGTGCTGAGCAGGCCACAGAAGCGCAACGTGCAACACTACAATCAAACGAAGAAATTCAGACCGCAAAAATCGCCAACGAACACCAAATTGCCGAAGCCAGAATTGAATCTGAAAGCCATATTTCAAGGCAGGAAATCGCGAGAAAGAAAGCGGTTGAAGAATCTGAGATTCAGTCCCGCGAAGAAATAGAAACTGCGCGTATTGCACAGGAAAAGAAGCTTCAAGAGGCGCGCATACAGTCGGACAAAGAAACCCAGGCGGCAAGCATTGCCGCCAAAGAGGTTCTGGAACGAGCACGCATAGAGCAAGAGCGGGTCATTGATGAAGCCCGTATTAGTAAAGAGCAGGAAACCCGCGCAAGGGAAATTGAACGGCAGCGGGTAGTAGATGCCGCTGATATTGAAGCTCGAGAATCTATTGAACGTGCACGTATAGAGCAAGAACAGCGTATTACTGAAACCAGAATAGAGACAACCCGCAGCACAAAAGCACAACAGATCGCAAGTAACCTTGCAGTTGAAAAAGCTGAAATCGAGTCACGCGAAGCATCGGAAAAACTGCGTATCGCACAAGACAGAGTACTGCGCACCGAACGCATAGAATCAGACAAAGAAACCAGACAACTTGAAATAAATAAAAACACCGCCCTTGAAGAGGCCGAAATTTCCAGTCAAAAGGCCACCGAGGCTGCGCGCATTGCCAGAGAGCACGAGTTGGCGGCCGATCGAATTACTCAGGAACTCGACACAAGGTCACTAGAGATAGATCAACAGCGTGCGCTGGATCTGGCGCAAATTGCTGCAACAGAAGAAACTACAGCTTCGAAGATCGAGAAGGAAAAACGTGTTCGGTCACTGGAGATAGAGCGCAACGAGGTCATTGATGCTGCGGAAATCGCATCGCGTGAGGTAACAGAAAAAGCTCGTATTGTACAAGAGAAAAAGCTCGCACTGGAAAGGCTTGATGCCGAGCAGGCTACACAGGATCGGGATATCAAGCGTGCTGCTGCCCTCAAAGAAGCTGAAAGCGCTGCGCGGGAAGTAACAGAGGCTCGTCGAATAGCACAGGAAAAATCAACCAGTGCAGAGCGCATTGCCTCCGAAAAAGAGATTCGTGAACTTGAGATCAGCCGCAATCAATCGATCGATGAAGCTGATCTCGCAGCACGTGAAGCGGTTGAAGCCAAGCGCATTGCACACGATGCAAAAATTGAAGTGCAGCGCATTGAATCACAGGAACACACTGAAGAACGTGAAGTACAGCGTGCCAAAGCGATAGAAAAAGCTGAACTGTTAAAGACAGAAGCTGTTGAGGCAGCAAAGATTGCCAGAGACAAAAAGATTGCCGCGGATCGTATTGCTTATGAACAGGATTTACGCGAACGCGAAATAGCTAGAAATCGTGCCGTTGACGTAGCGTCATCTGAAGCGCAAAAAGAAGTCAATATGGCGCGAATACTAGAGGAATCTTCTACACGCTCTGCAGAAATCGCACATGACACCGAAGTCAGAACTCGTGAGATAGAACGACAAGAGAAAGTTGAGTCACGTGAAATAGTATCCCGCCGCACCGTTGAACAGGAACGCATTGAAAAAGAGATGCAAACCAGTATCGAGAAAATCGGTCGTGACAAAACAATACGAGACCTTGAGATCGAGAGAAACAGAGCGCTGGATCGGGCACAGATCGCCGCTGACGAGGCCATAGATGCAGCCAGGGTGGCGAAAGAAAGAACCGTCGATGCAGAACGAATCATTGCCGAGCAGGCGCTGGAAACCCGTCGGGTCGAGCGCAAAAAAGTGCTCGAACAACTTGAGATCGAACGCGTACAGGCACTGAATGAAGCGCAGATCGCAAGTCAGGAAGAAGTAGAACGCCAGCGCATCGAATCCGATGATCAGCTTGACGATATCCGAATAAATCACCAGGAAAAACGTCGCCGCCTGGAGATTGGCCGCGACCGTGCGGTGGAAGAAGCCTCAATAGAAAAGGCCGTCGCACTGTATAGGAAGTCACTGGATGAAAGTGCGGCGGCGGTTGAAGCCGATATTGCTAAAGCCAAAGCCATTGAAGCTGCCGAACAGGTTAAAACAACTTCAGCAACGCAGGAGGCTATGCGTAATAAGTCAGTTGACGTCATGATGGCAGAGAAAGCCGCTGAGGAAAAATCGATTGCAGCCGAAGCGGAAAAGGTTCGCAAAGCAGTGGAAGCCGAAGCGCAACGGCTTATCAACGAAGCCGAGAATGTACTTACCGATGAAGCGCGACAATCGCTCTTCAAACGCAAGATGCTGGAGCACGTTGAGGGTATTATTGCGGCGTCTGTCAAACCACTTGAAAAAATCAACGACATCAAGATTATGCAGTTGGGGGGAAACAGCTCTAAAGGTCTCGGCTGGGATGGAGAGAACGGCAATGGCAATGGCGAAGGAGGAGGTTCACCCACCGATGAAATCATAAATTCGGCTTTAAGGTACCGCGTGCAAGCCCCGATGGTAGACAGCCTGCTCAGTGATATTGGCGTTGACGGCTCTAACATTTCAAAATCAGGTGGTCTGCTAAACGATGCAGCTTCACTTAATCGAATTGAGTACGAACAATCCCGGGTACAAAACGCCAGAAAATCAGATCAAAAATCCGACGAGGAAAAAGGTTCGGGTGAGGGGAAATCCTGATGGCCAGTGTTTACGTGTCATCAGTGATTAATGCACCTTGCCAAAAAGTGTGGGATAGAGTGCGCGACTTCAATGGTCTTCCGGTATGGCATCCACGTATCCGCGATAGTCGTATAGAAGATTCACTACCTTCAGACAAGATCGGCTGCATTCGAAACTTTCATTTGCAAAGTGGAGACAACATTCGCGAGCAACTGCTTGGCTTAAGTGACTTCGACCGGTTTTATACCTACAGCATACTGGAATCAGGCATGCCTCTGACGGACTATATCGCTACCCTGCGCTTAACACCCGTGACAGACGGTGAACGCACATTTATGGAGTGGTCAGCAGATTTTCTTTGTGCTCCCAATGAAGAATCAAAACTGACAGAGTCAATAGGCAAAAACGTATTTCAGGCTGGCTTCGACGCACTGAAGCGACACTTCGGTTCATCGTGATGGTGCGCATTCAGCAAAGTACAATTCTCGAACAGCCTATAGAGGAAGTGTGGGATGTACTGCGGGACTTTAACGGTCACGACAACTGGCATCCTGCGGTTGCCAGCAGTCAGATAGAACGTGGCTACGACGAAGATCGGGTAGGGTGTATCAGAAAATTTCGTTTAAACGACGGCGCGGAACTCAGAGAGCAATTACTTGCTCTTTCCGATGTAGAACAAAGCTACAGTTACTGCCTGCTGGACACACCCATACCGTTGTTTAATTATGTATCTCATGTGAGGCTGCTTCCGGTGACTGACACTGATAGCACTTTCTGGCAGTGGGAGTCGACGTTCAATACCATCGATAATCGTGAAGATGAACTTAAAAAAATGGTCAGTGAAGAAATCTATCTGGCGGGGTTTCAGGCCATCAGATCTCATCTGCAAGGGGCGATTGGATGACGGTGGAGGTTCAAACGGTTGAAACCTTGTCGCAGGTAACACAAACACTAAACGACTCCACGCGCTATTTTGCGGGGGGCACTCTATTGATGCGTCAGGTTAACTATGGGGATCAGAGTATTAACAGGCTGGTTGTTAGCCGTGATCCCGAGCTAAAACGCATACAGGTTAGTGGTGATCAAATAGAGATCGGTGCCGGGGTCACAATGTCTGACATCATCAGTCACCAGGATCTCGGGTTTCTTGCGCAAGTAGCGCGTGCTGTCGGAGGCCCTGCGATTAGAAACATGGCCACTGTTGGCGGTAATTTATTTGCACCGTGCCCCTATGGTGACATGGCCACCGCGCTGCTAGCGCTTGGTGCCATATTAGTTTGGGCTGATGGTCAGCAGCAGCCAATCGAACAATTATTCAGCCACCAGGAAAACCAGTTGCGATCGCCCGATGTCGGTACAAACGGCTCAGAGTTTTCCGCAACGAATGACTTAAGCCGCGGCAACCAGAACGTCGTTGCCAGTATCCGCCTGCGAAAACCACGGAGCGGTGCGTTTCGATTTCAAAAGGTCAGCCGGGTAAAGCCGAAAGGCGTATCCCTGTTAAGCGTAGCGGTTCATCTTGGGCGGGAAAGTGGGCGCGTCGCCAATACACGCATTGCCTTCGGCGGTATGTCTGCGAGACCCAGACGTGCATTGGCTGCAGAGCAGGCCTTGCAGGGGGCAAGCCTTGATGAAGCAGGTATAGAGCGCTGCATCAGCATGTGCAACGATGGCCTGGAACCGCAGAATGATGCATTGGCCAGTGCCTGGTACCGGGCTCAGGTGGCTCCGGTCTATCTAAAACGGTTGTTATTGCAGCGAGGCGAATACTGATGGCGAAAAAGCCGGTCAATTTTGTACTCAACGGCAGGGACATTTCGGTATTTGTAGAGCAGGGTGGCAACCTGCTTGATGAGTTGCGTCGTAACGTTGGTGATATGACGACCAAATACGGCTGCGGTCAGGGCACGTGTGGAGCCTGTACGGTTTCAGTTGACGGGGAGCTCAAACTCAGTTGTCTGCTGCTTGCAGAGCTGATTGACGGCAAACGCATTGACACCACCCAGGGACTTGCTGAAGGGCCGGACATTCACCCGTTACAACAAGAGTTCGTTGATGGCTTTGCCGCACAGTGTGGTTATTGCACGCCCGGTATGCTGATGGCCGCCCAGGTGTTGCTTGCCAATAAACCCGAACCGTCACGTGAGGAAGTCGCCGAAGCGATCTCGGGTAACCTTTGTCGCTGCACTGGCTATGAACCGATAATCGACGCAATCTTAAGAGCTGCAGACACGCTGCGGCGGAGGCCTGTCCGATGAGTAGCGTCGAGTTTCGCAAAGACCTGTTCGCCGATGAGCGCCGCGATGATCTGAATGAAGTCGGGCAGCCGACAGTGCGTCAGGATATTCTCGGCCACGTCAGCGGCACCACCCGTTACTACGACGACCACCATTTTGATGGTCTGCTGCACATGCGTTGTGTACGCTCACCGCATCATCATGCGCGTATTCGAAACCTGTCGATCTCGGGTGTCGAAAACATGCCGGGTGTGCGTCGTGTGGTATTGCCAAAGGATATACCCAATAACCTTAATACTCTGCTGAGTCTGATCGGATTTGGTCGCGATGACGAACCTTTGCTGTCTGCACAGAAAGTTGCTTACAAGGGTGAACCCGTGTGCGCAGTGGTTGCTGACACAGAGCGACAGGCGCGAGATGCCGTAGCGGCCATTCAGGTGGACTGGGAAGTATTGCCTCATGTACTCGATGTTGAAGAAGCGCTGAGCCCCGGCGCACCAGTCGTTAACGAAACTTACCCTGAGAATACGTTTGACTACGGTCGCTTTGATCATCAAAAGCTTCGATTCGGTGATGTTAATCAGGCTTTCGGCAGTGCCGATCATATTGTCGAAGGCCAGTATCAAATGTCACCTATCGAACAGGCACCGATGGAAACCTGTGGCGCGATCGCCGCCCCTGAAACCAATGATCGCTACGTTTGCCATACCGCGACACAGGCATTATTTTTCTCACTTGGCACTACTGCAAAGTTACTCGATCTGCCGTCATCACGATTACATTTTATTGGTGGTACGGTTGGCGGCGGCTTTGGTGGCAAGGTCGACAGCATCACCGAACCTATGGCGGTACTCGGTGCCATGCTGACCGGCAAGCCGGTTAAATTTATGTGGGACAGAGAAGAGGAAATGCAGGTTGGTGCACCGCGAGGTGCTGAGCGCTGGCGAATAAAAGACGGTGTGATGCGTGACGGTACCATCGTAGCGCGTGAGTTCACCGGCTTTTTTGACTGCGGTGCTTACACGCGATTGTCATCCTATGCCATACAAAAGTGCGCTGGCCACCTGCCAGGCCCTTACACCATTGCCAATGTAGCGGCCAATGTTTATTGCGTTTATACAAACCGCACACCAGCAACGGCGATGCGCGGTTTCGGTGTCACGGGGGTCGACTTTGCAATTGAATGCCACATGGATAAAGTGGCCGAAGCTGTCAACATGAATCCGATTGAGCTTCGTATTCACAATGCGTATCGCGATGGTGATATGAAAGCACATCGTCGCAGCGCAAAGAATACCGCCCTGATTGAATGCTGTCAGGTGGTTGCACAAAAAGCACGCTGGTCGCTTGCACCCGACTACAACAGTGCATCGAGCAAGCTTGGTGGTGGCACACAGGGACGTGCTTTGATTCCGCAAACCGCTACCGACAGCGTAGGGAAAATCGGTGAGCGCAGACGCAACACCATTGATACCAGTCCCGCCAAACAAGCTGATGGTAGTGTCCCTGAAGGCCAGGCCAGCGAGGTGCTGACTGCGGTTCCACCACAGCACCCGCAAATGCAGCTTGAAGCAGCGCGCGTTGGCCACCAGTTAAACGGTCAGTCAACTGGCGCTGAGGCGAGCGCAGCCGGGCAACAACAGCAGCTTCAACCGCAAGTTCGAGACTCGCTTCAACAAACGGCAACTGACGGCGCATCTACAGTACCTCGACAAACACCAGACGTGTCAACAACCGACGCCCCCCTATCGCCGAGCACCACTGCTGATGCACAAAGCAGCAATCCGGCACCTTACCAACCGACGCAACGATTCAGCAAGGGCATGAATCGCCCTGGTGTCAGCAGGCATTTGATCAACAGGCGGCGCAGATAGCATGACAATCCACAAAGGCAAAGGCTTCGCCTGTATTAACTACCCCATCGGTATGAACCTGGGCGGTGATCCATCGCAAGCACTGGTACATTCAACACCTGATGGAAAATTCATGGTGGCGTTAAGTTCGATTGATCTCGGTCAGGGCATGAAGTCGGTCACTCGACAGATTGCTGCAGAAGCTCTCGGGGTGCCGGTCGCCGACGTCTATGTCGATACCGCGGACAGTGATACAGGACCGCATTGTATGGGGTCGTTTGCCTCACGCGGGACGCA
>CAZNOB010000098.1:16855-19993 GCA_964574535.1 uncultured Granulosicoccaceae bacterium
CGCCCTGCAGAAGACGCCCCTTACGGTGGTAAAGGTCCGGGAGAGATGTGTGCCAATCCGGTGCTGCCCGCAATAGCTAACGCCATTTATAACGCAGTCGGTGTGCGATGCGACAGCTTGCCTATCACCCCTGAACTGGTGTTGCGCGGGCTGCAGGCCAATGGTGGTGCACAGCCGAAAGGAATGCCGGGCTAATGCCAGTGAAACCGGAGGTGTCGGGTATTGGCAATCCTGCTGCGATGCAGGCAGCCTTAAACGATGCGCAGTATATTGCCAACAACGAACTGTCCACTACCGCCTACCTGGCGCTTGCGCTTGGGAAACCGTTACTACTTGAAGGAGCACCTGGTGTTGGTAAAACTGAAGCGGCTAAAGCCATTGGTTCGGTACTGGGTAAAAAAGTTATCAGGCTGCAGTGCTTTGAGGGAATTGACGCTGCCTCTGCGATCTATGAATGGAATCATCCGCGTCAGTTACTTGCGATTAGACAGGCACAGGATCACTACGTAAATCTGTATGCCGATGAATACCTGCTGCAGCGGCCCCTGCTCGAGGCGCTCAGAAATCCGCAACAAACCCTGCTGCTAATTGACGAGATCGACCGATCAGATCATGAATTCGAGGCTTTTTTACTGGAGTTTCTATCGGACTTTACTATTTCTATTCCAGAGATCGGAACACAGCGTGCCATTGAAGCACCGACAGTTATTCTGACCTCGAATCGTACTCGCGATCTGCACGAAGCATTACGCCGACGCTGTGTTTATCACTGGATAAATTATCCGGACTCAGCACTTGAAGTGCGCATTGTATTAACCCGCGCCAGCGCAGTGGCTGAACAGACAGCAAGAGCCATTGTCGATTCAATCGGCAGACTGCGTGCTGAACCTCTGGCGAAGCCACCGGGTGTTGCTGAAAGTGTTGAGTGGGCCGAAGCCGCTACGCTTTTGCACACTCAGGGTGCAAGCTGGCCGGATGCGTTTAAAAGATCAATCGGTGTAGCGTTAAAAGACCATGATGATCTGGTCTATCTTGAACAACGCCTACCGGCTGTGCTTCCGGGCGGGAGTGCAGCATGAACGATGTAACCGCTAAAACACTACAACCGTTCTTTGAACTGTCTGCGCTGTTGAGGGCACATGGCTTTGCCGTATCGCCCGATCAAACGATGGGTTTCCTGGAAGCGATTAACGTATTGGGGCCGCGTGACATCAACGATGTATATCAGGCAGCCATTGCACTCTTTTCAGTTACACCTGAACGCCGTCCAGAGTTCGACGCAATTTTTCAAAAGGTTTTTTACGGCCTTACCGTGAGTGCCAATGCACAGGGGGCTGATGATAGCGTCGACGGTTATGAAGCCACCGGCGAAGCTCAAACCGTTGAAGCTCAGCAGGATGATGCAGGATCGGGAATCGAGGCGTCCACAACTGAACGTTTGCAATCACGAGAATTTACATCACTGGACAACAGGCAGGTTCTGGTGGACTTTGAAAAAAAAGCCAGACAACGACTACCGCGTCGCTTGTCATACCGATGGCGATCCCGGTCCAAAGGTGATCGTGTCGACTTCAGGCAGTCATTGAAAGCTGCCGCACGTTATGACGGCGAAATTATCAAACTTGCCTACCGCAAGAGAGTGCAGCGGCCGAGAAAAGTGCTGCTGATGATTGATGTCTCGGGATCAATGAAAGAACGAAGTGCGCCGTCGTTGCTGTTTGCACATAGTTTATTGCAGGCCGCCGATCAGGCAGAGGTCTTTACCCTGGGCACTCGGCTGACGCGTGTGACCACTTCACTTGCAGTAGACGATGCTGATCAGGCATTGCAACGGGTTGCCGAACTGGTAGCAGACTTTGACGGTGGCACTCGCATTGGTGCTGCGTTGCAGGCGTTTCTAGCCATTCCCCGATACCTGGGTTTCGCTCGCGGTGCTGTCGTGGTGATGTTGTCCGATGGCCTTGAGCGTGGAGATCCGGTTGAACTTGTGGATGCGGTTTACAGACTGTCACGGATCGCGTGGCGTTTGTCATGGCTGACACCGCTGGCTGCTGATGCCGACTATCAACCGCGAACCGAAGCGCTGCAACAGATACTGCCGTACATCGATCAACTGGATGCGGGCGATTCAATCGATGCTCTTTGTAGCCATGTTCTACAGCTGGCGAGGGCAGCATGATTGACGCACATCATCATATCTGGCGGCAACATGATCTGCCGTGGCTGCTTGGCCCTGAGCAGCCACGAATTTTTGGCGAATATGAAGCAATCAAACGCGATTATCTTATCAATGAATACCTTGGTGATATCAAACACACGCCGATTGAACGATCGGTATACGTGCAAGCCAACTGGTCACCGAACTGGGCAGTAGATGAAGCACGCTGGGTGCAGTCTGTCGCCGATGATACTGGCTGGCCAGACGCCATAGTTGCCTATGCTGACTTTACTTCCGGAAATATTGACGTTCAGCTTGAACGCTTACAACAAGTTCCACTGGTGAGAGGCATCAGGCAACAATTGCACTGGCATACCGCGCCTCAATATTGTTTTGCAAAACGGCCAGACCTGGGGTCCGACCCAGTATTTCAACGTAATATTAATCGGCTGGTCGATTACGGCTGGTGTTTTGATCTTCAGATATTTCCATCGCAGGCAGAACATGCGGTGGCGCTTGCTAATGCCTGTCCGGAGGTTGCTTTCATTGTTCAACACGCAGGTATGCTGGAAGACTTCACTGACACAGGCTGGGCACGCTGGCGACGCTCAATGGAGGCGATGGCAAACTGTAGCAATATAGCAGTCAAGTTATCGGGGCTTGGTACATTTACACGCAATTTGAACAAACCGCTAATACAGCAAACTGTCAGTGAAACCTTGCAGACTTTCGGTATCGATCGCTGTATGTATGGTTCTAACTTTCCTATTGAAAAACTCTGGACTTCGTATGACGACTTGTTCAGAACCCTGCAGGAGGTGACATCGCATTTGTCAGAGTCTGATGTCAACGCAATTTTTAATGATAACGCGGAGCGTTATTACCGACTGGATAAACCCTGAAGCACTAATTTTAGAGAGTAAAAAACATGGCACTACAAATACACATACTGGACTACGGGGACATAGAGCTTGAGACAA
>CAZNOB010000099.1:0-19979 GCA_964574535.1 uncultured Granulosicoccaceae bacterium
AGCAGCGAGGAGTCGCAGAGAACTTTATGACTTGCCCCAATATTTCAGACCAACCACGTGATGCGCTGATCTTTTCAGTCGATTGCACGTAAAATCACTTCATTGATTCCACAGTAAACAGTTTGCACCGAATTTGAATGAGTCAAAAAGACCAGCTTCAATTATATTATCAGCTACTTTTTCAATTACTGTTTTCGCCTTCATGAATAATGCAGGCTAGTATGCGGGCTAATAGCCGGTCAGTTCCAGGTATCCCCGACCAATGCCCTGATCCCGCTCGTTACGCAATACAATCGCGCCTTCCCAATAGCGAACAGTGAGGTCCAGCTCCTGGTTGTTGATCAATGGCTGATACCGAATCACTTCATTGGTATCACTACGACGAATTTCACCGCTCACCGGATACCGTGCACCCGATTCACTTTGCCACCACTGGTCAACTTCAATATCTATTGCTGCATTGGGTAACACTGTCTTGTTACCGTTCTGATCTATTTCCACTGCATAGCTGAAGGGGTCAATACTGCCATCTGCATTGCGCAACTGATACAGCATGATATCCCGACCATCATCCAGCTGTAGTGCAAACCAGTCCCAACCGACCTGATTATCTGCAAGCGCACTGCTGCTCCATTCCCTGTCAAGCCATGCTGTTCCTGTCACGTTATGAGTGACTCCGGCCGATTGAATTTCACCATTGGCCTGCAGGCGTGAACTGGAATAATAAAACGATGAATTACACGGATCAGCGCTCTTTTGACTATAGCCTTCTTTGCCTTGTAACACAGCGGGCTTGCTGGCAACCAGGGTAAGATCAATCGCTTCAGCACCATCACTGATTTGTAGCTGCCACTGCAAGCGATCGTCATGCTCTTTAGCGATCAGTTGCCAGTCATCAAGCCAGACCCGTACTTTGTTTTGTCCTGTATTGATTTCAGCGCCGGCCAGACCGGCGGCAGAGCGGGCAAAACGCTCATGCGCTTTGACCTTCTGACTGGCTGCATCTGCAATGGCGAAGTGCGCCATATAAAATTCATCAGACGCCCATTGCGAGGTTATTGCATTGCCCGCTGCAACGGCTGATAAAGTTTGTTTGTTTGCTATACGGAAAAACGTAGCATGAAAGCCAAACCTGGATTCTGCAGCACCTTCAAGATTACCAGTGACATACCACCACTCGTTTCTGAAGGTGGGATGTGCGCCGTGATCCTGCGGGAAACTAAATGCGCGGGGTCCGCAGGCACGTTCGTAGCCAGTAGCATCACCACCCAGCTCTGTATGCAGTGACACACCAGACCCGTTTTTCGGGTCCGGTCCCTCACTACACGCAGTAAGCAACAGGGCAATTAAAACAGCGCGCCATTGATCAGTGATAATTTTCATTCGTGGCGCAAGGCCTCGGCAGGTGATAATTGCGCCAGACGCCGCGCCGGATAATAGCCTGCCAGTAAGGCTGCAATTACGGCCAATGCCACACTCTCAAGCAGTACCACTGGTGGAACGTAGAAGTCCATGGTCCAACCGAATGAACGCACGTTGATCACTGCCACCAGAATGCCTGACATCATCAGCCCCAGTGGAAGTGCCAGTAACCCCGCGATAATTCCCATCAACCCAGTTTGTAAAAACAACAGATTTCGCAGCTCACGCGGAGTTATGCCCAGTGCCCTCAACACCGCAAACTCTGCCCGCCGCTCAAGAGACAACGCCATCAATGCGCTGAGAATCCCTACAAACGCGACCCCGACCGTCAGCAGGCGCAAAATATGGGTAATGGCAAATGTGCGGTCGAATATGTCCAGTGACATCTGACGAATTTCGCCGTCAGACCGAATCAGCAGTCGATCCGGGTACTCACCGGTGATAGATCGAAGCTCACGCAGCGCTTGTTCTGCAGTAACATTATCTGCCAGTGTTAAGCCCACGTTGGCTATTTTTCTGTCGCTCCAATGCCGATGATAAGTCTGCATTGAAACAACAATAAACCCTTTACCTGCGTTGTAATCTGTAAAAACCCCGATCACCTGAAACTTTCGAGTACCGGTATCAGAAGCAATATCAAACGCATCCCCCACCAGCAAACCATTGCGATTTGCGAAGGGCTCTGAAATCAAAACACTGTCGGTTTGCTGCAATCGCCGCCATCGCTGCTCGGCAGTTAATCCGTTCAGGTCATTGTGATTTGACTGATTCGCAGCGGTCTTAAAGGTATAGCCTGGATTCGATTGCCCGCTGTTCTGGATAGCCAGTAAACGTGCCGGCGTCAGGCTGGTATCGATGTCCGCAGATCGAGCACGTCGAACCCCGCTAAAAGAATCCATACCGGAAATCTTCTCTACCAGTTCTAAGGGTAACGCTTTACCTGGAGATGAGACATTTCTAACATAAAAATCAGATTGCAACGTATTACCAAGCCAGTCAGAGACCGATAACCGAAAACTGCTAATCATGATACCGACTCCCGCAGTTGCCGACACTGCTACCACCAATGCGGCAATCGCCACCGAAGTACGACTAAGACTGGCTGTGATTGAACGTAGCGGATACTGGCCCAGCGCACCACTCACTGGCATACGACCAAGCAGTCGACCGAATACAGTGGCCAGCAACACCAGCACCACCGGGATCAGCAAACTAAAACCAATAACTATAGAAAATAATGCAGTAAAAGCCGCCCATAAACTATCCTGACTTGCCCACAGGATAAACCACCCGAGCGCAGATAGTACGACACCAAGTAGGGCTAGCAAGGGCACCATCCCGGTGGCTCTGCGTTCAACTGATGAGCGCTGAATGACTGTCACCGGCGGGCTTTGCGCTGCCTCGATTGCCGGTGGCAAGGCCGCCAGTAACGCGGCCCCCAAACCTATACCGATTGATTTCAGCAGAGTAAACAATGAAAAATCAAGTTGCCGCACATCGAGCGCGAAATATAAATCATTAATGGTGCGAGTCACCAGGGTTAAAAGCATATTGCCCAGCAATAACCCGAGTAACAGACCGGCTATAGTGCCAATGGTAGCAAATACCAGGGTTTCAAAGAGTATTGCGCGAAAAAGCTCACTGCGCTGCACGCCTGAAACTCGCAACTGACCGAACAGTGGCCGTCGCTGCAACACCGATAGCGTCACCGTGTTATAAATCAGAAATGCACCAACCAACAATGCGAGTAAACTCATCGCCAGCAGATTGGTATGGAACGCCTGTGTCATTTGCTGTAATGCATTATTGCTCCGCTCAGCGCCAATCACCTGCACCCGCGGAAACTCACTCTTTAGCAATCGCACGGTAGCCTCAGTCTGATCATCCGGTATGATCAGATCAATGCGGCTCAGCCTACCCTGCAGACTCAATAATTCCTGCGCGGTGGAAATATCTGCCATTGCTATTGTGTCAAATGCAGCCTGTTGGCTGGTGTCGATGGTATTGATCAATTGCAACTGATGTAACGTGCCGGTATCTGCAAGTAGCACCTGATCCCCGATAGCAATACCCAATCGGGCTGCAGTACTATCACCCAGTATGATGGCTCCGGTACCTAACAAAGCCAGTGATGATCGCGCCCCCTGCGTGCCGCTGGTATTGCTTGATTGATCCCTGAACATCGGCTCTGCAAAGAGATCAACTCCCAGCAGACGCACGGTTTCAACCGATTGGCCGTCCGTCGATAACAGGGATACCGATCCATCAACAACCGGTGCACTCTGACGTATGCCCAGTTCTGTGCGAAGCCGGGTGTATATTTTTTCGTCAAGCCCACCGGCACCACCTGACATCTGATGTGTCGACTGCCCCGTCACCGCATCAAGTGATAGCGAAAAGCCTCGCTTGGCACTTTCATTGGTAATATCTACAGCGAATACGACCGCTACCCCGAGTGCCATACCAATTAACATCAGCGCCGCCTGCCACCGGTGAGTAGACCAGTATCGCAGGCTACACTTTAGAAACACACGGCTGGCTGCAGCGGAAAACATGATTCCTTTACCAGGCTAGTGCGGTACTTTGCGCATCGTCGCTACTGACCAAAGCGCCATCAGAGAACTGCAGAATCCGATCTGCCGATTTTGCAACAGCCATACTATGGGTCACCATAAATACGGTTTGCCCCGCGGCTTTAGCCAGCTCATTAAATAGCGACATCATTTGACGCCCGGTGTCTGCATCCAGATTTCCTGTGTGCTCATCTGCCAGCACCAGTGCCGGCGAATGAACCAGTGCCCGCGAAATTGCAATACGTTGCTGCTCACCACCCGATAGCATGTCAGGGAATGCATCTGCCCGATCAGCTAACCCCACTTGTTCAAGCATCTGTGTGGCCAGAGCTTCCGCCTGCGCCGCAGGGATTTTGTTTAGCTGTAGTGGTAGAAGAATGTTTTCAATCGCGGTTAGTGTTTGAATCAGATTAAAAGATTGATAGACAAAGCCGATATTTTTTCTGCGAAACAGTGTGCGGTCAGTTTCTGACAGTTTTGTCAAATTGGTGCCAGCCACACTGATATCACCCGCGTCAATTTGATCAATACCGGAAATTACATTGAGTAAAGTCGATTTACCACAACCGCTGTGCCCCAGCACCGCAACGCATTCACCACGCCTGATACCAAAGCTGACAGAACGTAACACTCGCTGCGCGGAAGTGCCTTTGCCGTAGCTTTTATCTACGTCCTTGAGTTCAATATAGTAGTCAGACACGAAAATATCTAAGATGGCCAGTGGGTATTATGCACAAGCGCGAAACAAATTATTCATAAAATAGTCACCATTAGGCGCAGATATTTTTTTAAGTGCCTCGACCCTAACGCCCAGCCAGCATTATTTATGAGGGTTCTGCGCCCAGAGTCAATAGCGCTAAACAAGTCACCCTAAGATCAATTTAAATGCAATTAATTTCGTGAAGAATCCAAGACAGAAAACTTGGGCGGTAGAAGTTGGCCTGGCAGAAAGTGCTGCGGCGTGGGCCCTGCCCCGTTAAACGATGGCACGTTCATTTAAAGCGCATAATTATCCCAATGCCATGCGAAAAAAATAGATGAAAACACAAAGCGTTGCTCTCACTATTGATCAAAAAGACTTTTTGCTTCATTTTTGATCCTTTAAAAAATGAAGGCCCCCGACAGAGGACATCCTGACCGCGAGTCAACTGCCCACTAGTGGATCGTCTGGAACTTCAACAACATGGCTCGAAGCCACACTCACCATAGCTGTTTTCACCATTGTTGTTCAATACCAGGCTAGACGCAGGCCCTGTTATGCCTGTATTTTTCTGCCTTGATCTGACAACTGTGGCTGTAAATTATTTGCTACCAAATTTCCCGTACGGCACACCATGTATGGAGCATTCTCATAAAAAAATGACATTCCAAAGTGCACGATTGTCTGCAGACTTCGCCGACTTCAACGCCGGTTTTCGCCTAAAACGCAATTGTCCACGAGCTAAGTAATTGGCATCAACGGTCGACAAAGATCACAAGTACCGTGTAATTCTCCGCTTAATTCACACAATTAAACGGTTTTTCGGCCGAACATCGTTTGTGAAGCGAGATCTAAGCACACAAGAGGTCAGGAAGACACAGGAAGTTTCCCGACCACCAAGGGAAGAGACCTGAGATGATAACCCCAGTACGGGATTTAATGACCTCCCAAGTCGAGAGAATCCAAGTCACCGCACCATTCGCTGACGCAGTGCGAATCATGTTTGAACGCCGCCTGTCATGCCTGCTTATTGATGATAAAGAAAAAACAATCGGGATAGTTACAGAGAGAGATCTCACCAAAACACTGAACCAATATTTCCAGGGTGTGCCACCGGGTTCAATCAGTGATGTGATGACTACTGATCTGATCACTATTCAATCAGACTCTGATTTTAGCGAAGCTATTAACTTATTGAAAATTCATAAAATCAGAAGGCTAGTCGTTACTGAAGAAACCGGTGAGGTATGCGGATTGCTCACCCGGGCAGATCTCCTTAGCGCGCAAAAGAGCATCCTTGAAAAAAAGGTGCAACAAAGAACACGCCAACTGGAAAAAAGCAACGAGGCACTGGAAAAACTATCAGTCACAGACGCGATGCTCAATGTCGGGAACCGACGTGCAATGGATGCTGCTTTGACGAGCGTCTTTCAAAGTGCAAAACGCTATCACCGACCGAACTCAATTGTACTATTTGACATTGATCTCTTCAAACCCTTCAATGATTTTTACGGACATCAAAGCGGTGATGAGGTTCTGAAAGCAGTTGCATCCGTGGTGAAAAAAAATATTCGTACGACCGACTCTGTCTATAGATACGGTGGCGAGGAATTTCTGGTTTTGCTACCCGAAACCAACCTTGACGGTGCAATGATAGCCGCGGAGCACATGCGCCTGTCAGTTGAAAATACCACTATTCAACACGAAAAATCACCATTCGGAATCGTCACAGCCAGTTTTGGTGTTTCAGCGCTGGATACAACAGAGCCTGATCATCAACCATCAATCAGTGAAGCCGATGCCGCCCTGTACCTGGCCAAGGAAAACGGAAGAAATCGAATAGAGTCACAACAGACTGTGCATGAAAAAAACAGCAATATGAAACCGCTCAAATCTGCCACCGGAGGGTAAACCGCACAGGGGTGAGTCAGGAATCCTTTGTCGAATCTTAACTCTGCACTCGCACAAGTGGTTAAGCAGACTTTCATATGACAAATTCATCTGTGTCTGTTTTTTCGAGATTGAGTAATCTCAGCTACAGATAAACGCCGTCCGGCAATCGCAAGAAAGACATATAACTCATACCGTTTTTGCTCTATGCTTTCTCGCACTTGAACTACCTGCGCTTCACGAAATTTGAGAGTGATCGTAAAGGTGGGTTGAACTACAAAAGACGGAACACTGAGGACAGTTGGTGCAGAACTCACCTGTCATCTAATTTACTGTCATCAGAACACGGGGCTCCGGAGGGCTGATTAACTGCCAAATTACCTTTGGCTACATTTCGATGCTTGAAGAATGACGCCGCCTGTCGGGCATGACGTCATTGGCTCTCTACAAAATTCAAAATCCCCGACAGGGACTACATTTATTTCTCACTTATATTTCTGTGACAAATCGATGATTCCCACCATGAACCATCTTCCCCATCTGATCATACAATGCCACTGTATGGTTACTAATCTGTTGCCTATAGATCGTATTTATTTGCCTGATTACTTTTAGTTTTTGATTGACCAGAAGATTATTTTCATGATTTAAATCCCTGCAGCGTCGCAACGCCTCAAGTGTGTCAGCCCCCAACACCGACACGGTACTTCCATCCAGCCCATAGGCGGCTAATCTATTTAGTAAGTCTTGTTTCTGACTAGCTATTTCATAAAATTTGTCTGTGGGTGGATTAGACAAAGCAAGCTTTTCACGCTCCAGAAGTTCTTCCAGAACGTTTACGTCATCAGCCACCTGACGCAACTGTTTTTCAGATAGATTCATTAGTATAGTGTCTCACTACATACGATTAAATTTATTTACTGGACAATCTGTACAGTCCCCGTCTTAATCACGGTAGCCTGTACAATTTGCTTTGAAGTACTGTTTCTAACTTTTATCAATTCATTCAGATGACCATCATCAAGGGAAATACCTTGTGCCCTAACTGCAATTGAACCACTGCCAGATAATATATCAACAATATCACCACGCTTAACGGACAGAGCAATTTCAAGATGCTGCCGCGACAGTACTGCCCCTGGCCTGAGATGCTTTTTGAATGTCATACCCAAAAGATCTGTCACATCATCTACAGCAGCTGCACGCAAACCTAAAGTATCGGTTTCCTGCATGCTAATGATTCTTTCACTGAGCACATCCCCAACACTTACGGGTGAATTTAACACCGCCACAGATTGAATCCTTTTTATTTTTGCCTGTAAAAACACCTTCCAGCGTACGGCTCCAGTACATCGAATTCCTATAGATATTTTTCGTTTATTTGAAGGTTCATAAGGCCAAAATGCCTCCGGGTCCTGATCACAATGTTTTAGATTTACTCGCGAATCCAGCGGAGTAATCTGTAACTGTAAACCAGTACCATCGCTATTAACATTCCCACGATAATAATCCTCGAGGAAGTTTTCAGCCACGCTTGTTAAGTGTTGGTGCGGTTGGAACTCCGGCTTGCTGTATGCTACTCCGTTAAGCGTAAGCGGCACTAAGAAAGCAACGAATACTTTACTAAAACTGCGCAGTGTATTTTTTATCATTCGATTTTTCATACCTGTCGAAAGCAATAGCGATGCCCTCTAAATCATCGCTACTTAACCAGCTCTCCCTGACTTGTATTCCCTATATTTATTGAATAATCATTAGTAATAGCTCTGAAAGTTCTCAATAACAATTCTGACTGGAAAGTGCGCTTAACAGGCTCCACTGGAACTGGTTCACAATATAAAAAAACGAATACTTTTGACTGGTTTCACAAAATTTGATTGGCAAACTGTGTGCTGTGTTTTACGTACTTCACAAAACTAATGCAGGATGCAACGATCTTCATGTTATTAAACCTGGACAACTATCTTAATGTTCATAGCACCTCTGTAAACCTCAGAGCCCAAAGAGCAACAATCCTCGCCAACAACCTGGCAAATAGCGACACTCCTCACTTTAAATCCCGCGATATCTCGTTTAAAGAATCACTGGTCTCAGCCACGAACCGAGTTAACCAACACTCCGCCTCAACTCAGGCAAGCAGCCACCCGGCTCATATCCCGATAGCCGGCCCGCACAGTACGGATCTTCTTTATCGCGTACCGACCCAGGTGTCACTAGATGGAAATACGGTACAAACGGATGTGGAAAAAAGCATATTTACCGAAAATTCTATCCGCTATGAATCAAGCCTAAAGTTTCTCAATGGCAAAATTTCCGGCCTTATAAAAGCACTTCGAGGAGAGTAGAAATTGTCCCTATTCAATATATTTAACACAACTGCAAATGCAATGAATGCTCAAAACATCAGATTGAATCTGGTGGCCAGTAATATTGCAAACGCCAGCACTATTGCAGGCAGCAAAGAGGATGCATATAAAGCACTAAATCCGGTTTTCACCCAGGCACTACAAGCGGCACGCGGAAACACGACTCAATATATGGGAGTGTCTATTACTGATATTGTGCCAAGCAATGCAGAAAATAACGCCATTTACCAACCCGAAAATCCAATGGCAGATGAAGCGGGTTATATCTATCAATCCAATGTCAATCCAATCGATGAAATGGCGAACATGATATCTGCATCCCGAAGTTATCAAACGAGCGTTGAAGTTTTAAACACCTCTAAGGATTTAATGATGAGAACTCTAAGGTTGGGCGAATAACTATGACAACAATCAGTGACATTGCCTCCAGCGCGCTAATACCTTCTGACACTGCTGTCAACAAAACAGATACATCTACGTTGGGTCAGGATGAGTTCATGCAACTGATGTTAACGCAAATGCAACATCAGGATCCTTTTGAGCCTACTGGAAACACAGAATTTATAGCACAAATGGCACAATTCAGTTCGGTGACAGGCATTGATGCAATGCGCGAGACACTGGACAGATTCGTTGCCGATCAGGCTTCATCGAAAATGCTGGATGCGGCAACCCTTGTTGGTAGAACAGCGATGATCGCCGGTAACGAGGTTGAGCTCAATAATGAATCTCCGGTTGTGGTTGAGTACAACCTGGACGACCCCACTAAAACGACGACAGCCACAATTCGCGATCAAAGCGGTGAAGTAGTTCAGCGTATTGAACTGGGCGCGAAGGGCAGTGGAACACATCAGTTAGAGTGGGATGGCAGCACCCTGGACAAAGGCAAAGCGCCCCCGGGTAAGTATAACGTAAGTGTGGAGCACCCGGACAATGAGGGTGAATCTACTGCTGCAGCACTGAGTGTTGCCACCATAGTAAAAAGTGTCAATCTAGGCGCCAGTGGAACAAGCCTGACTTTATCAACCAGTGATGGCAGAGAAGTCAATATAACGGATGTTCGAAAGTTTCTATAATTAAAAAAGGGTGAAAACGATATGTCTTTAAAAATTGCAATGACGGGTCTTAAGGCTGCAAGCGCTGATTTGGCAGCCACTTCAAATAATATAGCAAATGCATCGACGGTCGGATTTAAACGATCGACGGTCAATTTTGCAGACGTATACTCCGCCGGGGGAACAGGTAGCAAGCTGGCGATGGGAGTACAAATCGTTGATACAGCACAGCAGTTTTCGCAGGGAAATATAACTGCCACTGACAACAAAATGGATCTCTCCATCATCGGCGAGGGTTTTTTCCGTATGAATGCTAGCGGCACTACAACGTATACACGTGCAGGGAGCTTCGGTGTCGATAGTGAAGGGTACGTGATTAACGGCTCAGGACACAAGTTAACCGGCTTTCCAGGGAACGAAGACAATGGTGTGGAATACTCACAACTATCAGATCTGCACATCGATGCAACCGACTCTGCCCCCATGGCCACAAATAAAATCGATCTCAATATGAACCTGGATTCATCAAGCGTGGTTCCAGCAGCCTCTCCGTTTGATGTCAACGACCCAACCACATACAGCCACGCAAGCTCTACCGCTATTTTCGATTCATTGGGAGGATCACATTTGGCAACGCTTTACTACAGTAAACAAGAACCGAATGTCTGGAATATTCATACTGTTATTGGCGATCAGGTAGTGAGTCCGCCGTCCGGCGATAACGTTGAGTTTACCTCCGGCGGTACTTTGTCAGCTGTAAACGGTGGTCCTAGTGGTATTTTTACCACGTCGGCATTTACACCTGCACCAGGTACTGCAGAAATGTCAATTGAAATAGATATCCAGAAGATTACCCAGTTCGAGAGTCAATCTGGTGTCAATGAACTTTCACAGGATGGTTACCCGGCCGGTCGACTGAGTGGTATCGAAATAGACGATGAAGGGTTTATCTACGGAAGGTATACCAATGAACAGCTTGCAGTTCGCGGGCAGATAGCCATTACCAAGTTCCGAAATCCTCAAGGGCTTGCTCCGGCTGATGACACAAGCTGGTTTGAAACCTCTGCCTCTGGCGAGGGGGTAGTAGGTGAGCCTGGCAATGGATCACTGGGACTTATTCAATCAGGAGCACTTGAAGACTCAAACGTCGATATCACCGAAGAGTTAGTCAAAATTATTGGTACACAGCGCAATTACCAGGCAAACGCCCAGGTAATCAGTGTCAGCGACACAATGACGCAAACAGTGATGAATATCCGTCGCTAATCCGACCATTCACACTCACTTAACTTCCAATAAAATCCAGCTGCATCATGCAGCTGGTTAAATTGACCCTTACCGAGGTTTACTCATGGATCGATTGTTATACGTTGCGATGAGTGGCGCCAATCAGTTGATGATGCGTCAGACAACCAACAATCACAATCTGGCTAACATCAATACCGTCGGATTTAGAGCTGATTTTGATACCTTCGTTTCCGAGGACTTTGGCGAAAATCAGATGGCAACACGTGTTTACGCCATTAGAAAAGGGGGCGCAGTTAGCAACAAAGCGGGTGATGTCTTTACCACCGGGCGTGAACTGGATATAGCTGTTGATAATGAAGGGTTCATCGCTTTACAGGATGACGACGGCTCTGAAGCTTATACTCGCGGAGGACAGTTGACTATAGGACCCGGTGGTGTGCTGGAGACCAAAAGTGGCTATGGTGTGCTTGGTGATGGTGGCCCCATTGCGATTCCACCGCATGAACTTATTCAAATCGGCAAAGACGGCAGCGTTTCTATTAAACCGCCTGGTGATACGACCGGTACGATGTTGCAGATTGATCGTATCAAACTGGTCACTATTGACAATGCCTTTATAAGCAAGGGCACAAATGGTCTGTTAAAGAAGACTATCATGCCTGCGTTTGATAATCCTGAAGCCAAAGATGCGGGGCAAGCCAACAATCAGGATGCACCAAACAACATTGAACCTCAGCAGCAAGCCAATGCTGCCGGACCCGAAGAAGCAGACGGCACCGTGACAGTGACGGCAGGCGCACTTGAATCGAGCAATGTTAATGCAGTGGATGCCCTGGTCAACATGATCACACTGGCACGGCAATACGAAATTCAAATGAAATTAATGAAGTCGGCTGAAGACAACGAAGCAACATCTACTCAATTATTGAAACTCACTTAAACCTCTGAAGGCTCCAGAAACTACAGAAAGATAGTGATTTCCACAAAACGTATATACAAGGGACTAGCGCAATTATGAACAGTGCTCTTTGGGCTGCAAAAACCGGCCTTGATGCTCAGCAAAGCCGTATGGCCGTCATTTCAAACAATCTGGCTAACGTAAACACCAGCGGATTCAAACGTGACCGTGCGATATTCGAAGACCTTATGTACCAGACTGTCCGGCAACCAGGCACTAATTCAGCCGAGAACAGCATACTACCGACCGGTACATCAATCGGTACGGGCGTACGACTGGTAGCAACGCAAAAACTCCACAATCAGGGTGGACTTCAAATCACTGACAATCCTCTTGATCTGGCTATCGAAGGACGCGGTTTTTTTGAAATACAGATGCCAGACGGATCTGCCGGATATACACGTGACGGAACATTTCAGTTAAGTGTTGACGGTAATCTGGTCACCCCCACCGGCTATCAGTTGTCGCCGAATATCAACATCCCGGCTGACGCAAGTAATATTACGATCGGCCGTGACGGAACCGTCACAGCATCCATACCCGGAGTCACAGATCCGGTGCAGGTCGGAAGCATTACGCTGGCCGATTTTGCAAATCCGTCGGGACTAAATGCGATAGGCGGCAACATTTATTCTGAAACTGCTTCAAGCGGTGCACCACAGCAAGGGGCAGCAGGACTGGATGGTTTAGGGATGCTGATTCAGGGATCAATCGAAACTTCTAACGTGAATATAGTTGAAGAACTGGTCAGCATGATCGAGACACAACGCGCTTATGAAATTAACTCAAAAGCAATCGCCACCACCGATGGCATGCTTCAGTTCGCAAATAATACGCTTTAACTCCAGCGACTACGGATAGCTAATTCATGAGCTCATACCGAAATATTTATCTGGTAGCACTAATAATAATGTGCAGTGCCTGCGCACAAAAGCCTGTCTATGTAGACCCGCCACCTGTTCCGGTTATACCAGAACCGATAAAACCACGCCCTAACGGTGCCATTTATCAACAACACAATAGTCGCCTGCTGTTTGAAGATCTAAAAGCCAGAAGACCCGGCGACTTAATCACTGTCATTCTTGATGAAAGTACTGTCGCTGCAAAGAATGCCAGCACACGTGCCAGTCGCGCAACTGCCATTGATCTTCCTGCACCTACCGTGCTGGGGAAACTAGCAACCCTCAATGGTAACCCCGCGTCATCCAACCTGGAATCAGGAACTGATTTCAGTGGCAGTGGTGACAGCAGCCAGAGCAACAGTTTGTTTGGAAACATCACCGCGACCGTCATCGACATCACACCAAACGGCAACCTGGTCATTAAAGGTGAAAAGAAACTCACCCTGAATTCCGGCAACGAAATAATCAGAGTGTCCGGCGTGGTAAGACCCACTGATCTGTCGCCACAAAATACAATCGTTTCTACATTAATCGCTAATGGAAATATTGAATATAGCGGTATAGGAATGATCGCAGACCACAATAAAAGTGGCTGGGTTACCCGCATTGTTACCAGTCGATTCTGGCCATTCTAACCAACATGGATATCAAATTGACTAGCCTACTGATTCATAAAGCTGTTATCCGTTCACTTGTACTACTGCCAGACAAACTGCAACTAGCTGGTGAGAGTCTTATCAGACAAAATCACAAGATGCGACCTGGCGTCATAGTACGCACAGTCTGCTTGTTGCTGGTATCTGTATTTGCCATACCTTCACCGGTCAATGCGGAAAGAGTAAAAGATATAACTTCGATAGCAGGAGTCAGAGACAATCAGATATTGGGCTATGGTTTGATTGTGGGACTGGAAGGCACCGGCGACAGCACAGGTCAGGTTCGCTTTACAGAACAGAGTCTGCGCGCGATGTTATCGCAGTACGGAGTTACTATCCCGCCTAATATACAGATAAACCCGAAAAACGTTGCCGCAGTGTCTGTACACGCTGTCATTCCCCCATTCAGCAAACCCGGTCAGAAAATTGATGTTACCGTATCATCACTGGGTAACTCTAAAACCCTGCGCGGTGGCGCATTACTCATGACACCGTTGCGCGGAGTGGATGGACAGGTTTACGCAATTGCCCAGGGCGAGATTATCGTTGGGGGTGTCAGTGCCGCTGGTGCCGACGGCACTGCGGTACAAAAGAATATAACCAGCGCAGGAAGAATCCCTAATGGTGCAACCGTCGAGCGAATGATCGAAAACTCTTTCGCGACCACACCTGATATTACTCTGCACCTGCATAAACCGGATTTTACAACCGCCCGGCGATTGGTAGAAGCCATCAATCAAAAGTTAGGTGGACCACAGGCAGTAGCACAGGACGCGGTTTCAGTGGTTGTTCGCGGACCGATCGATCCCGCCGGACGCGTTGCGTTTATTTCTGTTCTGGAAAACATAGAAGTCACCCCGGCGGATACAGCAGCTCGCATCGTTGTAAACTCACGAACCGGTACGGTAGTAATAGGGCAACACGTCACTGTAATGCCGGCTGCAGTTTCTCACGGCAATATTACAGTAACCATAAACGAACAAGTCAATGTCAATCAGCCTGCTGCGCTTGCGGGTGGTCAAACCGCAGTGACCAACAATTCTACGGTACAAATTTCCGAACAAGTCGGCTCAATAAAAGCGATCTCAAGAGGCGTCACCCTGAACGAAGTGGTTAGAAGCCTGAATCAGGTAGGCGCCACTACCTCCGATCTGATCGCTATTCTTGAAGCACTTAAGCAACTTGGTGCTCTCCGCGGCGAACTTATTATAATTTAACTATGACTACACTAGACTCAACAATCGGCACAATCTCACTCCAGCAGCAAAGTCTCGACGGCCTGTCATCGCCAGCCGCAAATGACGATGCGCGCGAGACCGCCAGACAATTTGAAGCTCTGTTGCTTAAAACCATGTTAAAAAGCATGCGTGCTTCAACACCAGGTGACAGCCTTCTTAATAGTGAACAAGCCGGCCACTACCTTGATATGCTGGACCAACAGATTGCTCAGGAGATATCAAAGTCCGGCTCGTTTGGCCTGCAGGACAGAATATATCAGCAGCTTGCCGGGCAAACGATAGCGCCATCAACAAACACAAACACAAACACAAACAGCATCAATGCTTTGACCCAGGGCCAGCCAGTTCGTAGCAGCGCCAGTCAATCGATTGATTACTTTCAGCCGACAGAAACCGGTCCGGCAGCTTTTGTCAATCGAATTCGATCCGATGCGCAACGCGCTGCGCGCGAGATTGGCACCAGTACCGAAGCAGTAATAGCTATAGCGGCACTGGAAACCGGCTGGGGGAAACACGTACCGTTAAAAGATGATGGTTCAAGTAGTAATAACCTCTTTGGTATCAAGGCAGATCAACAATGGCGCGGCGAGTCCAGCAACGCGCCAACTCTTGAATTCGTTAATGGTGAGATGCGCGGGGAAAACGCTATGTTTCGGGCATATTCGAATGAACATCAGTCAATCAAAGACTTCACAAACTTTATTCAGGAAAACCCCAGATATCAGCAAGCCCTGCAAGTATCTGATAAACCCGAACAGTTTCTACGTGCACTTCAGAACGCCGGCTACGCTACGGATCCTGATTATGCAGATAAAACAATTTCAATCATGCGCACTATTAATAGTTTGTAGAGTAATTAAACCCTGGTGTTACATAGTTACTGATTCATTGTTATAAACAACTATTACATGAGTCGACACAACAGCTTGTTTCTATAGCGCAGTAATAAGCCCGCCGGCCTGAATCATTCAAGAGACGACCGGCGTGTTCAGCTTTTATGTTTTTATTTATATAACTAACAGACGCACATCGAACCCGATGTCAACTTAAAGTAAATAATTACATAAAACCTTCAAGGCCGTGATTTTTAAGTCGATAATTCCTCTGTACATAAGGGATTATAAGCATGGCAAACACCCTCACAACCAGCCTGTCAGGATTGCAGGCAGCCGAGCGGGCAATAGCGACTACAAGCCACAATATCGCAAACGCGAATACCGTCGGCTACTCCAGACAACGCACACTCAATACCAGTATTCAGTCTACAAGTATCGGAGCTAATGCAACAGGCTCTGGAGTACGTACCGCATCAATCCAGAGAGTCCACGATCAGATTACTGAATCCAGACTACTGTCTGCGACCACCGAGCTCAATCGAGTTGGCACGGTAAGCCAAATGACAGAGCGATTAAATACCCTTTTTTCAGAAGAAAATTCGGGATTAAACTCTGCGCAGATAAACTTCTTTAACGCGTTAGAAGAAGCAGGCAATAATCCTCACTCCAGCGTACCCGCACAACAAGCAATTGCAACCGCCGAGACTCTAAGTAGTCGATTTAACTTTGTTGGTGACCAACTGTCGTCACTTCAAAAAGAGTTAAATTCAGATATTAAAAATTCGGTTTCCCAAATAAACAATCTGGCAAGCAGTATTTACTCTATCAATCAGGAGATATCCAACCTGGCAGGTGCCGGCGCGGGGACTCCGCCCAATGATTTATTAGATCAGAGAGATCAGCTGTTACAACAACTATCTGAATACGTAGACGTAGGTGTCTTGCCTCGCGATCGTTATGGAATCGACCTGACCCTGGGCAATGGACTACCGCTCGTCACTCTGGCGGGACCCGGAGTTCTAAATACAGAAGTTAACCCCGCAGACCCTGGTAAATTAGCGTTTTCAATGCAGACACGCAATGGATCACGGGCAATCTCTGATCCGCCAGGTGGCGGTATCCTGGGGGGGTTATTAGAATTTAATCAACAGACGCTTGACCCGGTTAGACAGGAAGTCGGGCGATTAGCTGCTGTTCTGGCAGCCAATACAAACACAGCATTCGGATTGACGGCATCTAACAGTCCTTCTGCCCCACCGGCCGGCGCCGAGTTCTTTAACCAACCAGCCATCAGCGCGTTTGAGAACGCTGGTAATCAGGGTTCTGCCACCGTCACAGCGAATATGATCGACCCAAAGGCAACCGTCCCCTCGAATTACAAAATGACATTCGATGGCAGTGAGTACACGCTCACGCGATTGTCTGACAACACACAGCTGACTGGTACAGGTGACTTATTGATGGATGGCATTCAATTTACCAGCAATGGTAACGCAGTTGCCGGGGACTCATTCCTGATTCAACCCTTTACACAGGGGGCTTCGTTAATTTCTGTCGCAAACCCGGATCCATCAAGCCTTGCTGATATGGTGGGAAATTCACAGCAGCAACTCATTCCTGTCGCGCAAAGAATGGCGGAAGTACAAAACTCAACTCTGTTCGGCGACGAGTCAACTACATTGACTGAACAATACGCAACCATTGTCACTAATGTGGGGACCACTGCCAGAACTGCTGAAATACAGCTGCAGTCAATGCAAAATATTTTAGAGGAAACACAGCTGAACCACGACCAAATATCTGCCGTCAGTCTCGATGAAGAGGCGGCCAATTTAATCAGATATCAACAAACCTATGAGGCAGCTGCACGGGTAATGACTGTTTCAGGCACATTGTTCGATACGCTTCTGGGCACACTCAACAGGATCTAATCACATGCGAGTGACAAGTAACTACCAATCGAGAGCTCTGACATTTAGCAGTGAAAGAGCACAGTCAAATATTAACCAGCTACAGCAGCAAATAGCCACTGGAAAAAGCGTGCTGAAGCCATCGGACGACCCAGCCGCCGCAGGCAAGGTCATCAAGCTGGAACAGTCTCTGGGGCAAATTACACAGTACGAGCGCAATGCAACCTACGCGGAAAGCCGTCTGTCAATGGAAGAGAACTCACTGGCGGCGATGTCGAACACTTTGTTATCAATGCGTGAGCTTGCCCTGCAGGCAAACAACGATTCTATCGGCCACAAAGATCGCCTGATCATACTTCAAGAGGTCGACAATCTTCGGGATGAGCTTTTCAGCCTGGTAAACAGCAAAGGCCCCAGCGGGGAATACCTGTTCTCCGGCACCGAAAAGACCACCCCACCCTACGCTAATGATTCAATCATCCATGACTACCAGGGAAATGAAAGCGATCAGACGGTAAATATCGGGGTAAATGATCGTATACAGATCGGCACATCAGCCAGAGCACTAATGAGTATCGATGTAGGGGATAACACGACAGATTTGTTTAGCACCATCAGTAATTTTCAAACCACACTGAATGAAACTTACACGACTGAAGAACGAGCTGCGTTTCATCAATCGATGGCAACAATAATAGAACAGCTCGACGCTGCCCAGACGCATATCACTGCAAATCGATCAAGTGCTGGCAGCCAACTGGCCCGAGTAGAGTCAGCAAGAGAGAACAATGGTTCAGTTGAGTTCTTGCTAACACAAGAACTGGAAAACACACAAGGCCTGGACTTCGCAGAAGCTATCTCAAGACTTGAAACCGAAATACAGGGCCTGGAAGCCATTCAGGCGAGTTACGCTAAGCTCAGTAATCTTTCACTATTTAATTACCTGTAAATAATCAAACAACATACCTGCCCTGTTAACACATACCAACAGATAAATTAACAGCAGGCAGCAAGCCACTTTTATTTTCACTCAGGAACCAGTACAGCGCCAGATCACGGCTGCTTTTTAACTTAAAGTAATACATTATATTTAACCAATACATCATTAATGTATATAGATATATTTGCCTTCGCCGATAACATATTTGAAGGCTCATCACACACTAATTATTTGCAATAAGGAACGCTTAACATGGCACTTTCAATTAACACCAACATCATGTCAATCGGTGCACAACGGCACCTTTCACAAACACAGGGCCAATTGGAAACTGCTATCCAGCGGCTTTCATCAGGACTTCGTGTCAATAGTGCCAAAGACGATGCAGCGGGCCTTGCAATCGCCGAGCGAATGAATGCACAGGTACGTGGAATGAACGTCGCTATTCGAAATTCCAATGATGCTATATCTCTTTCACAAGTGGCAGAAGGCGGACTACAGGAAGTAGGATCGATGTTGCAAAGAATGCGAGAGCTTGCAGTTCAATCAGCCAATGGATCGAATGGTGCCAGCGATCGAGCTAACCTGAACGCTGAATTCATTGCACTGGACGCCGAAGTAGGAAGAATATCAGAGGTCACCAAATTCAACGGGCTAGCTATTCTGGGTTTAGATGCAGGCGTATTTACTTTTCAGGTGGGCGCAAATGAAAACGACACCCTGGATCTTACCACCGTCGCTGTTGCCGCTACCGCTTTAACCATTGAAACCGACTTAAACGCCGCAGCAGCTATCACTGCAATTGATGCCGCAATTGATGTTGTCACTACAGACAGAGCATCCTACGGTGCCGCACAGAGTCGTTTCAGCAGTGCAATTAACAATTTGCAAATAGCTTCGGAGAATCAGGCAGCTGCACGCAGTCGAATTATGGATTCAGATTTCGCGGTAGAAACAACTAACATGACTCGCGCGAATATTCTTAGCCAGGCTGGCACTGCCATGATATCTCAGGCAAATGCACTACCACAGCAAGTACTGTCACTACTGGGCTAATAGTAAATTCGGTTAATCATCTATAACTTAATTTGCCAATAACCTGTATTAGACATAAACCAGCGACAATATCCGCCCCGAACCTGTTCGGGGCTTAACATAGTAAAATAGAAAAGCCCACTCCATAACAAACAAATCACCGCAGTCGCCGAATGCCAACAACGCAGAGGCATTAGCAGTAACAGCAGTAACAGCAGTAACAGCAGTAACAGCAGTAACAGCAGTAACA
>CAZNOB010000100.1:0-6398 GCA_964574535.1 uncultured Granulosicoccaceae bacterium
TTTTCAGGCATCGTGGTAAAACTAACGCAGCATCTATCCTGAGGTTTCAGGCTAGCCTGGATTATTCATGAGCCTAATTTCAGTCAGCATGGGGCGTCCAGAGGAAATTAGGCGTTACAGGTCGGCCAATCGTCTGAGAAACGTGGCCCGCCACCTGCCGAGGAGGAAGGGCCGAGATGTGATGCCAGATTTTCTTCTGGCATCGAATAGACACGCTGCAATTTTGAAAAAGATACCCATAACGTGGTTTGGAACTGTATACATAGCATTTCGATAATATTTACTTGTTGCCTCTTGAATAATGCAGGCTAGATTATCGATGCTTTTTGCAACAGTGCTTCAGCAGACCGTATTGAAATATCAAAACCTGCTGCCCGAGGATTAACCGTCAATGATTGTCGGTCAGTAGCATGATCGTCAATGCAGTAGTGCTGATAATACTCAAGCCCAGCCAGTGCGCTGATCGCCCAGTAGCAAGGGGCCATATGCTCACCAAAAAATTCAATCACCTTCGTGCCCGGCGCACAATAAACCAGGTTACTGAGACCCGCGCCATGCGGCCCCGCAACCACACTTGCACGAGCAAACAAGTCGGCTTGCTGTACCACAGAAAGTCTTTCCGGAAACACGATCTCAAAGCCACAACGTGAAAAAAAAGACTCGACTTCAAGCTGATTTCCGATGGTTCGACCAGTCGCTGCTTTCACATCACGACTGACATAAATCTTAAGACCCGATTGAATATCCACCGGCGACTGTTGAAGGATAGATTGCTGTAGAGCCGCAGGTATCCATGAACCCATGCGGTAACCCATGGCATTACTTAGTCGCGGCACCACCAACTGCTCAGCAAACAAATAAGGTGATACAGATTCTGTTTCAAAAATTTGTGTCGGCATCACACCAAACTGTGCCAGTAACGCACATGCAAAGGCAGGCTTTGCGTGCGGCACTATAAAGGTATCGTCCGCACAAATCGCAAAACCGGCAGTCTGCAGCGCGCTCAATTTCGGAATAATATCAAGTAGCCAGTGATAATAATTATGTGCCCCGCGTGCTCCTAGAAGAATAACTCTCCCACGCAATGCAACCGGCTCGGAACGCTGTATCACGGCATGAAGTAACTGTATATTGCCAACAGAATGATCTGCCACCTGTGCGCCGTGGCAATCAATTACCAGTGTATTGCTGCTGTCATGCCAAAGCGTTGCGTTGCACAGCGTATCAATAAACAGGGCGTTAGTTTTAATTTCAGTTCGTCGAAATGGAGGTGCAGGCTGACTGAAAAGGCTGACAGGTGCAGGAATAGAAAGTCGCTCAAATTCAAATACCGTCAATCGATCAATAGCGTTCGATGACAAATCCGCATCGTCCAGGTGGATTTGATGACCAAGGTATTTTTGCTGCAACCACGCAGGCAAACAACGCTGGCGGCACACTGCCGAGTCATCCACCATTCTGCGCTTTTCATACAGTTGACTCAAAATCCGATACGCCAGATCACAGGCAGGACGATGTTGTAAGGCATCGATCGCAAACTGTTCACAACCATTCAGATCATTTTTTTGCAGGCAGCTCTCAGCTTGTTGACAAGCTTTAAGTGCCGCAGGTAAATCTATCTGATAGACCATGGATGGCAGATCACCCGCCGGATTGCCAGCGAAAATCGAGTAATCCGCATGCTGCTGATTGGGTATGGCAGTGGACACAGAGGAAGTGCATTAGTAGTAGAGACTATAAAGTATAGACCGGAACCTGAGTTTGTGATCATCCGCACGGGCGGACAGGACTATCACCGCCCCCTCCTGTTACCCGGCAATGAGGGTCGCAATCCATTAGACTATACTTGGCCAGAATATCGTGTCTGCAGCAGGACAACCATCCAGCATGCGCACAATCATGAGGGGGGCCACTAATCATTCAAAACAACACAATTGTAAGCCGCCGCCAGCCCCCCTCCACCCCTCCGGGTGGGCCAGGCCCGCTGCGACTTGCACTACTGAGCCTGCTATTTCTGGTGATTGTCATCGGTACAGTGATCTACCACGAAACCATGGTGATCCCGATATTTCTGGGGCTGGTAACGCTGTTAAAGGCAATATCCAAAAGTATCACACCAAAGCTGTTTCTTTTGATTGTCAAAAACTCATTGATTATTAAAATCAGGCAGATTATTACGCGTGGTTCCGCCCATTTAGTTGTGCTCTCTCACCGCCCGGCGCGGCAAAAATTGCGTACCCTGAAAGTGACCATAACCAATTTCCTGGCCGGCCTTTTTCGTCGCTATATGGGATCCCGCCTATGGATCAGAACCAGTATTGCACTAGGCCTTTTACTATTAACAGCCAGTAGCTCCTATGTTTTTTTCGCCTTGCTAATTATTCCACAGCCACTGCTGAACTGGGTTAAAAAACAATTTGTGAACACGCTTAACAAGCTCGGGATCACACAAGCGCTCAACGCGATTTGGCGGTTTCTGGTTCCAGCCCGCTTACAACACCGATGGCATATCTATAGAAAATGGACGCTGGGCCGAAAACAAATCCTCACTGCCAGGCGACTGCACAGCAGATTTACGTCAGATCGTAAATATTCATACGAAAACAAACGATAATTGAATGATCATGAAGAGAAATTACATAATTGCTGTTATTTGTACTTTGCTTACTGGTTGCAGCGAGCGCATGATCAAGCCATTCACCAGCGATGGCTGCAGCGCATTCCCTGACGGAACATTTACCCATAACGAACTCTGGTTGCAGTGTTGTACCGCTCATGATTTAAGCTACTGGAAAGGCGGTACGTATACACAAAGGTTAACGGCCGACAAAGAACTACAGCAATGTGTCGCAGCGGTTGGCCAACAAAGAATTGCAGATGTAATGTTGGCTGGAGTAAGAGTTGGTGGAACACCCTACTTACCTACGTCATTTCGATGGGGATACGGGTGGCCTTTTCCGCGCGGTTACCGTGAATTAACTACAGCTGAAAAAAACATGGCTGAAGAACAACTGAAATAGCCCATCAACATATCGGCTCTTTCAGGCTATTGAAAATATAACTATCCGGCATACTGGTTAATCAAAGATTGTTGTGCACTGAATGGCTCGCTCAACACCTTTCGACGTTTATAGCGGCCATTACTTTGCAACAACCAGCATAATTGATTATCGGCAAAATAGTAGTCAAGCGACTCTTGTACCACGCGTTGACGAAGTTGCTCATCCAGCACCGGCACCGCGACTTCGACCCGATGCAGCATATTGCGCGGCATCCAGTCGGCGCTGGATAAAAAAACCTGTTCCTCGCCAGACGGACCAAACGCATAGATTCTGGAATGCTCCAGAAATCGCCCCACCACTGAGAACACCTGTATATTCTCTGACACCCCTTTTACCCCGGGTCGCAGCGAACAAATACCCCGCACCAATAACTTGATATCAACACCGGCGTTGGATGCCCGGTACAGAGCCTGAATAATTATCGGTTCGTTTAAAGCGTTCATTCGCGCCTTGATTGCGGCGGGCTTGCCAGCCTCTGCTAACGCTGCTTGCTGATCGATTAGCCCGACAATGCTTTCACGCATAGTAAATGGTGCGTGCAGCATTTTTTTCATCTTCGCCATCTTGCCAAGCCCGGTGAGCTGGTTAAATATTTTCTGAACATCACTGGTGATGCTTTTGTCATGTGTAAGCAGGCTGATATCGGTATACGCGCAGGCAGTCCCGGTATGGTAATTTCCCGTCGCAATATGGGCGTAGCGTGCCAGCACTCCCTTTTCGCGACGTACAATTAAAATCATCTTAGCGTGAGTTTTATATCCAACCACTCCATAAACCACTTGCACACCTGCGCGCTGTAAACGGGTTGCCAGCGCAATATTGGCCTGCTCATCAAAACGTGCCCGCAACTCAATAATTACAGTGACATCTTTACCCCGGTGAGCAGCCTCGATTAGCGCGTCTGCATAAGCGGAGTCTGTACCAGTGCGGTAAAGCGTTTGTTTGATTGCCAAAACCTTTTTATCATGCGCGGCAGCACGCAATAAAGACACGATGGGATCACTGGACTGATAAGGGTAATGAAATAGCAAGTCACGCTTGCGAAGCTCAGAAAAACAGTTTTTATGAATGCCTGCAATCGGGTCATTGGCCGGTTTATGCGGCGGATATTTTAAATCACTGCGCTCTACCAATTGTGGTAGTTTTTGCAGGCGATTCAAATTAACCGGACCATGACAAATATACAAATCACCCGGTCCCAGCTTGAATTGCAGCAGCAGAAATTCAATGATGTTTTCGGGACAATCATCACCAACCTCAAGCCGAACCGCCTTGCCGTAATCCCGTGCATTCAAACCGTCCTGCAAAGCCAGCCGTAAATCCGCCACATCATCATCGGCAAGATAAAGATCACTATTCCGCGTGACACGAAACTGATATACCCCTTGCATTTCCAAACCAGGAAACAAGCGTGGCATGTTGTGTTGAATCATCGTCGAGAGCAGCACAAATTGTGTGCGTCCATCAGACAAATCATCAGGCACAGGAATGATTCGCGGCAGAGACCGCGGGGCTCTTACAACCGCCAGACTGGTATCGCGACCGAACGCATCTTTACCCTTTAGACTAACAATAAAATTCAGGCTTTTATTAGTCAGCTGCGGAAACGGGTGCGCGGGATCGAGACCCAGCGGGCTGAGCACCGGCAATAGCTCCCGGTCAAAAAAACTACGCGCCCATTCGTTAATTTTTCCGGACCAGCGCTGCGTCGGAGGAAAGCTGATTCCGACGGCTTCCAACGCCGGTAAGAGTTCGTTATTTAACACCTTGTATTGTTGTCGCACCATTCGGTGTGCTTTCGCACTGATACGATCAAGTTGTTCGTCTGGCGTCAGACAATCGGGCCCGCTACCCACGGCACCGGAGTTCGACTGTTTTTGCAAACCGGCAACACGAACTTCAAAAAACTCGTCCAGATTACTGCTGCAAATACACAGATAAAACAGTCGTTCGAGCAGCGGAATATTTCTCTCTCGAGCCAATGCCAGCACTCGATGATTAAACTCCATAAAACTCAACTCGCGATTGATATAGAGTTTTGGCGCCGAAAAATTTACCCTGCGCTTTTTTTTATTTCTGCGATTCTTCTTTTTTACATCCGATTTTTTCTTGCTCGCCGACGGTAACGGTATTACCGAATCGGCAAGTGGTGGTGAACTTGCCGGTAGCGCATCAGCAACTCTACCGGTCGACTCTTTCACCAAATCAAGACGCTCGGACTTGATAATCTGTTGGTTCTGTTTTTTGGATTCAGTCATTATTACGACTTACCGTCGTTGCACTTCGGCTGGAATATTCCGCTTGCAGCTTTTGCTGCATCCCCCTGCTGAATTGAATCAACTCAGGGAAAAAACGATCAAAATGCTGTTTAAGCTGATCACTATGTCGCCACAGTACGGGGGCTGCCGTGGCCAGCGGCGCCATGCTGTTTCGGCGCATTGAAATTCGCCCAAGCGTTAGCTCTATATGGTCTCGATGAATATTGTTTTCCAGAATCTTCTCGGACTGCAAATACGGAGCAAACCGCTGCAGGCCCTCTGGCAGCACCGCAAAACGGGATGATAGCGATTGATCAACCAGGGCTGAATATTCCCGCAGCGGGATATCACTATAGTTTCGCCAATCCAGAGCAAGATAATGGTCATACGCAACATCAGTAATAATGCCCGCGTACCGCCGATGCGGAGCACTGAATAATTGCCGGGCCTGCAGGTTCACTGGATGTTTGTCCGTGAAAGAGTCTACTGCCCGATGCACTTTGATGCCACGCACAACAGCTGCCGGAAAACGGTCCAGATCCGTTCCGCGGATAAAGTCACCACACAGCTGCCCTACAATAGAATCAGGGTCACTGTTGGCAAGGAATACATGTGCTAAAAAGTTCACCTGTGTATGATAGAACAGAGCGCCTGCCGACGTGCTTTTTCTGCAAAATTTGACGAAATTCCATGACTCCAGAACAACAAGACAGATACAGCCGCCATATAAACCTTGCCGAGATTGGCGAAAGCGGACAACAAAAACTACTGGAAAGCACCGCTCTTCTGGTTGGTTTGGGGGGTCTGGGCAGTCCGGCTGCCATGTACCTGGCAGCGGCCGGTGTCGGTCGATTGATTTTTGCGGATTTCGATGTTGTGGAGGTTTCGAACTTGCAGCGTCAGATTGCTCATACCACCGACCGAACCGGTGATTTGAAATCACACTCTGCCCGTCAGACCTGTCTGTCGATCAACCCCGACATCATCATTGAGACCGTCGATGAAGTTCTGGATGCAGAGTCACTGGAAGAACTGGTACCACAGTGCAATGTTGTGTTGGAAGGAAGCGATAACTTTC
>CAZNOB010000100.1:6498-10697 GCA_964574535.1 uncultured Granulosicoccaceae bacterium
CTGGAAGAACTGGTACCACAGTGCAATGTTGTGTTGGAAGGAAGCGATAACTTTCCCACACGCTTTGCAGTCAACGAAGCATGCGTGCGCCACAAAGTGCCTTTGGTATCTGGTGCTGCAATCCGATTTGACGGACAAGTCTCCGTGTTCGCGGGCCATAAATCAGATGCACCATGCTATCGATGCCTGTACTCAGGCGGCTCAGATACCGCTGAAACCTGCGCACAAACCGGTGTGCTTTCACCCGTTGTCGGCATGATCGGTACCGTGCAGGCCGCAGAGGCAATAAAAGTACTGGCAGAATTCGGCCGAACCCTTGAAGGTCGTTTGTTGTTACTGGATGGCTTATCAATGGAGTGGCGTGAGATTAATCTGCGTAAAAGTAGCAATTGTCCTGTTTGTGGCGCCCTGTAAAGTAAAGCTTCCGTTTCTGGAAAGCACAGCAATTAGGACATCCCTGGCGGGAGCCTTCATTTTTGAAAAGGCCAAAACGAAGCAATAAGTCTTTGTGTGGTGACTAATCAGCCCTTCGAGTGCCTGCCGCATTTTGAGAGTGTTCGTGCAAGTGGGCCGCGCTAACAGTCATTCATGTCTGACAGCGCTCTTTGCGCTATCCCTGGCGCGCCGACCCACTTCCACGATCAGTCTCAAAACTGATTAAACGCGGGTAATTCAACAGCAAACGCATTGCGTTTTCGCTCTTGGACTGAAACATGCTAAGCCTAACGCCCTTCGCTTTACCCCGAAAGTGCTATTGATACCAATGTTCTTGAGTCAGCCCTGTAGATGCCCTGCTCGCGCCGGATCCCCAGCCTACCAGAGGATTGTGCAGTGAATCAGCAAGCTAAGAGCGATGTGTTACTAGAATGTCTGGGAGTAATCTGCGCCCATTTCGGCCAGTCTTTCAATCGAGAAGCGATACTGGCGAACCTGCCGCTGACTACACGAGGCCTGACTCCGGAATTGCTGCTAAAAGCCGCCAAACGTGCCGGATTTGAACCCGAATTTGAAAAACAAAAAATTGAATCAGTAAAACAGTGCCAACACGCCAGTATTGTACTTCTTAAAAACAACAATGCAGCTATCTATATTCCTCAGACAAGCAGCAACGATGCACATTTTCTGCTCGCCGATCAGCACGGAAATTTCAGTAACACGTCGACGAATCATTTACTAAATGAAGAGATCGGATTTTGTATCAACCTTCGACCTGCCAGCACCAGACCGCTCGACGATGCACAACACAATGGACCCGTGACAAACGATCCTGCTCGGCATCACTGGTTCTGGGGCACCATGTGGCATTACCGCTCACTGTATCTGCAACTATTACCCGCGTCATTAATGGTGAATCTGTTTGCACTGGTGATGCCGTTTTTCGTGATGATTATTTATGATCGCGTGGTACCAAACGACGCCGTGGAAACTCTGTGGGTGCTTGCTGCAGGTGTCGGCCTGGTCTTCTTGTTTGATTTAGCGATAAGGCTGGTACGGGGCGCACTTATAGAACGCGCTGGCAACGAAATGGATATCGAGCTCGCTGGAAAACTTTATGAACAGGTGTTAGCGCTTTCTATGCGAGCAGTACCAGCGTCGACCGGCAATCTGGCCAGCCGTATACGTTCCTACGAAACCCTTCGGGAATTTTTTGTTTCTGCCACCATGCTGGCAATCGCAGACATGCCGTTCGCCCTGCTGATGATCGGGGCAATTTTTTATCTGGCCGGACCTATTGGCTGGGTATTGGTATTCGCCTCCCTGATAGCAATTGCAGTCAGTGTGTGGATTCAGTTTCCTCTGTATAAGGCAGTAAGAAGTTCTGCGGAAATCGGTCTTGAAAGACAGGCATTTATTGGTGAAAGCATTGCCAATCTTGAACCAATCAAACTGAACAATGCCGAAGGATTTTTTCAACGACGTATGAATCGGCTGTTACAAAACGCTTCTTCCAATGGAGCTAAATCTCACTGGTATGGACTACTGGCCAATTCACTTACGACAACCATCGTCAACATCACCTCCGTCGTCATCGTTGTTGCCGGGGTTTATCAGGTGAGTGCCGGCAATTTAAGTATGGGTGGTCTGATCGCCTGTGTGATGCTGGGTAGTCGCACTATGGCCCCGATGGCAATTTTGTCCGGACTGATGACTCGATTCCAGCAAGCGCTGCAGTCACTTGAGTCACTTGATGGAGTGATGGCACTTGAACGCGAGGTCAATGATCAAAATCAGTACCTCGAACACAATAACTTTAAACCACGCTTTGCCTTTACAGATGTGACGATTCAGTATAACGAAAAAACAAAACCCGCTCTGCAGCGCATTAATTTCAGAATAGAAGAAGGTGAAAAAATCGCCTTGCTGGGCCGAATAGGCTCGGGCAAAAGTACCCTGCTAAAAGTTATGGCGGGGCTGCAGCCAGTCACCAGCGGCAGCATCATGGTAGATGACTTCGAACTCAGTCAATATCATCCGACCGCCCTGCGCAATCGTATTGGATATATTCCTCAGGAAGCAGCATTGTTTCACGGTACGATACGCGAAAACGTTGCCCTGGGTAATACACAACTGAGCGACACAGAGATACTCCACGCACTGACTAATTCAGGGCTTGGCGACTTTATAAAAAGTCACCCAAGGGGATTATTAGCCGAAGTCGGAGAACGTGGTTCACTGCTCTCAGGGGGCCAGCGACGCGCTGTCACTCTGGCGCGTTGCCTGATTAAAAGCAGCCCACTGTTACTTCTTGATGAACCGACCGCCAACCTCGACCCCCAAACCGAACGTGCTTTTGTCAATACGCTTAAGGCACATGCCGAACACCGCACCTTGATTGTTGCAACTCATAAAGCCAGTGTGCTTGAGCTGGTCGATCGAGCCATTATTCTGGATCAGGGTAAAATAATATCCGATGGCCCTGTCAGTCAGGTTCTCGGGCATCTGCAACGATCACAACCGGGTGATGCTGCCGCAAAGCGTGCACCGCGCGCCAGGGCAACCGCCAGCACAATGCGGAATAAAAAAGCGGAAAGCACCGAAGGCAGCGAAGCGTGAGCCAATCGAAGCAAGCAAGCACTAATACAAAAAAACCAAATGCTGATGGGTGGGACCTGGAGTTTCTCGATCTGGTCGGTAAGTCAAAAGCTAACGCGCCTTCCAAAAATTCACACCGGCCACCGGATTCAATTCCAGAACAGGCAAAATTCGAAAAACTTAGCGAACAACTGCTGACGAAACAGTTAAAACTAAAACAACATCACATTCCCCTGCTGGCGTTATTATTCTTTAGCCTGTTGATTGTCTGGGCCAGCCTCTCAGAAATCGATCAGGTGACTCGGGCACAGGGAAAAGTCATTCCCACACACAACTTGCAATTAGTCCAAAGCCTTGAAGGCGGCATTGTCTCTGACATACTGGTTCGCGAAGGCGATATTGTCACCGCCGGACAAAAACTTGTGCAGTTGCAGGACACACAGTTCAGTGCAAACTATCGTGAAACACTCGCTAAGCGTGAGTTAATTCTGGGGCGCATGGCAAGGCTCCTGGCGGAAGCCAACGGATTAGCTACTCCGGATTTCGACCCGTCACTAAGCCAGGAAATAAAAGACACAGAGTTACGCCTGTTTGAAACGCGTCTGGCTAACTACAATGCCAGAAAGGAAAACCTGGAACAGCTACTGGATCTTGCTAACCGTTCGCACAGAATGCTGGAACGCGGTGAAACTTCAGTCACTAAAGTAGAGTTGATCAATGCCCAGACCACAGTAGTACAGTTGCGCGGAGAATTACAAACATTGCTTACCTCAACAAAACGCGATGCACTCGAGAATCATGATGCCTACCGCATTGAGTTAGCCGTGCTCAATGAATCCTTAAATCGAGACAAAGATCGCCTGGATCGCACCGTCCTTCGTTCACCAATGAACGGCGTTGTAAAGAAAGTTCATGTTGACGCGCAGGGCCAGGTGGTCTCAAGCGGCGAAAGCGTTATTGAAGTCGTGCCACTGGACGACAGCCTGCTGGTACAGGCCAATGTACGACCTGAAGACATCGGCTTTGTGCACTCTGATCAGCAGGCAATGGTTAAATTTACCGCCTATGACTTTATTCGATATGGCGGCATGGAAGGCACCGTTGAATACATCGGCGCTGATACTATCACTAACGAAAGCGGTGAAACCTACTACCCGATAAGAATC
>CAZNOB010000100.1:10797-13700 GCA_964574535.1 uncultured Granulosicoccaceae bacterium
CAGCAGAGCCGAGTGGCAGGTACCAATTCGTATCGCTGCTGTTTTGATATTTAAACAGGAACTATCACGATGAGTGAAACTAAAATTGCCGACCTTAAGATCGTCACCACTGTAGATGATGACACCCCGGGCCTGGGACAAAAAATCACCTGGAACATTGAGGTTCGAAACGACGGCCCAAGCCCTGCGAGCAATGTTGTAGTCAACGATTTAGTTCCGGAGGGAGTATCACTTGTTGACAACTCTTCAACTACTGGTTCTTTCAATAAGTCCAACGATAGCTGGTCCATTGGCCACCTGGCACCCGGAAAGGTAGAAGTACTCACGCTTACAACCACTGTCGATACGGCTCCTCATCCTATTTCAATAGCATCGAAAGTCAGCTCGGACACTCACGACTGCAACCCCGACAACAACAGTCACCTTGTGACATTAAAGCCATGGAAACCTCATTACTCTGACCTGCACTTAAACAAAACTGTCAATAATGATACACCTACCGTGGGGTCTAATGTCGCGTGGACGCTAACGGTTACAAACGACGGACCTAACACGGCGTGGAAAACGGTGATCAAAGATGAGTTGCCAGAAGGACTCAGTTACATAAGCTCAAGCAAGGATGGCTACGACGCCGAGAATGGCATATGGAATGTCGGCGACCTTAAGAGTGGCGATACAGCAGAGATAGAAATAATCACAAGTGTGGACAGCTCTGTCGGTTCAAACTTTGTTAACCGGGCTGTCGCAAGCACTAGCTCAATTGATTCAAACCCTGATAATGACAGCGCCGAAGCCAGCATTCATCCGGTAGCAGCCCCTGAGCCACATCCACCGGCAAAGCCACCGGAGGAAGGCAAACCACCAGGCGGCAAGCCCGGTGAAGGTAAGCCAGGCCGTGATAAACCCGATAACGATCGACCGCAATCTGGCAAACCAGATCACGACAAGCCACCAGTTGGTAAACCGCACAATGATGATGATGATCATCATCACCACGCACAGGGAGACTGTCATCAGTGCGGATGTCTATGCAGTACTGAAAAAGAGCCAACCTCAGGCGCTGATCTGCAGATCAACAAATGGGTAAGTAACCCGACACCGGATTACGGCAGTGAAGTAGTATGGACCCTTGTTGTTGAGAACCATGGACCTGAAGACGCGGAAAATGTAATGGTGCATGATTCGCTTCCCGGCGGTCTCCAGCACGTTAGCGATAACGCCACAACCGGAAATTTCGATGAAGATCTGGGTATTTGGAACATCGGTGATCTTGCCAATGGCTCAAGCGCCGTATTACAGATTACAACTGTTGCCACCAACGCCGAGTTTGCACAAGTAAATATCGCCATAGTCAACAGCGATACAGAAGACCCTGACCAAAGCAATAATATCGACCATAAAAGTATCGATGCTGTGGGTGCTGACCTGGCCATCGAAAAATCTGTGAGCGATCCCGCACCAGATCTGGGTGATTCAGTGACCTGGACGATCAACGTGACAAACAATGGGCCAGATACCGCTGAAAACGTCTCAGTCCAGGACACCCTTCCGAAAGGTGTCACCTTTACCGCCGCAAGCTCGGAAGATTTTGATTACACCTCCGGAAACTGGACCATTGGTGATCTGGCCAGCGGCGCGAGCGCATCGCTTGAAATTGAAGTCACTGTAGATGACGCCGATGGCCCACGCGTTAACGTTGCCGCCGTCACCAGTGACACCGCAGAAATTGACCCCTCCAACAACACAGCGCAAGCACAGACTGATGCTGTTGCCGCGGACCTGGAGCTTGATAAAGGTGTTATACCAGATACAGCTGCTCCGGGTGACTCAGTGAGCTGGAAGCTCACAATAAGCAATAAAGGCCCTGATGACGCCACCGGCATTATAGTTGAAGATGTTCTGCCTGAGGGCCTGCGCTATGAAAGCGACAGTCTGCAAGGCAGCACCTTTAATTTTGAAACTGGTGAGTGGGTTGTAGGTGATCTGGTTGCAGGCAGCAGTACTGAAATCACCATCAATGCCACCGTCGTCAATACGGGCGAGATCATCAACACCGCCCAGGTAGTAGCTGCCGATCAGGTTGACCCTGACTCCGAGGTAAATAACGATGATGGTGATCAATCCGAAGACGATGAAGCAAATGCAATATTGTCTGTACCACCAATTATTGATCTGGAGCTCACTCAAACTATCAGTGAAAGTGATGCGATTGTTGGAGACACAGTAAACTTTACCATCGAGGTCGCCAATACGAGCACCGTCGACGCAACAGGTGTCAGCGTATCCAATATGGGATTGCCAGAGTATGTGAGCAGCGGCGATCTCACCATCACCAACCCGGACAGTGCATATGATATCGAAACCGGGCTATGGGAAATCGGCGACCTTGACGCCGGGGAAACAATCAAGCTCGAACTGACAGCCACAATAAACAACGCCGTCGACATCACCAATGAGGCACAAGTTGCAACTGCTGATCAGAAAGATATCGACTCAACACCCGGGAATAATATTGCTACAGAAGATGATCAGGCGGCGGTTGTTCTGATGGTCACTGATCCTGGCCCGTCTGCAACAGACGATACCTTCAGCGTCAGTCCGGATCTTGTACCTACCAATGCAGTGTTCATGATTGACCACTCGGGCAGTATGGGCACTCTGACCGGTGATTTTGACCGGGGGTCCTCTCTTGGCGCTGATATCCCACTGCCAAACGGGGGCATTACCTCGCGTTTGCAACTAGTTCGCGAAGCCGTTATTGATATTGCTGAAAGAGAACAGGTCAGTAATGTGAAAGTGCTGGGTTTTGATGGTGAATCTGGTGGCGCTGGCAACATATCACAGTGGTTTGATGTCAGCGGCAGCAACCCCGACACCAACGACTTAAAAGATTTTCTGGATGC
>CAZNOB010000100.1:13800-19754 GCA_964574535.1 uncultured Granulosicoccaceae bacterium
GCGAAGCAGACGATATACCAGCTGCATTGTTCGACCTAATCGCTAACAGTGTGACGGGCAACGTGTTATCCAACGACGACTCCGGCACTGACGGCCTCCAGCCGGAAGGAATTACCGAACTGACTGTTGGATCAACTATCTACAGCTACGATGGTACGGCAGTTTCAATAAAGACCGGAAGCGCCCCGGCGACCACTGTAATTCGACCGGACAACATCAATACGCCAACAGACGAAGGTGGTCGACTGGAGTTCAACTTCGAGGACGGGTCGTTCGAATACTTTGCTCCCTACACAGAGACACCTGCAATAGAAACATTCGACTATACAATAAGAGATTCTTCCGAAAATACAGACACAGGCACGCTAAGCATCAACATTGAGCCTCAGCCACTCACGCAGACGGCAGACATCGACAGCACCCTGGCACCTGCTCTAAACCCCCAGCCATTATCTGAAGAAGAAGCGGCAGCACTATTAAATGCCAATGCGTCGGAGTCAGTGCCTGCACTCAGCGATCCTCAACTTGCGCTGATACTGGATGACCAAAGCCTGGTCATTTAATCGACCGGATACCACGGGCTGCACCACTTCGGCGCAGCCTCAGCCTTGCTTACCGCAAAGCCTTGTGCCAGTACTTTAGATCATAGAATCTCACTGACCGACTGAAAATCTACATTCGCTGGAAAATGTTATTTGTACTGTTCGTTAGTTCCAGTACACTTGATCTGGTTCACGAAAAAACGTCAATCAGTGACCATGCATGCCGCTACCGTCTGGACAGGCGTCCGCTCACAGGTCACTCAACCCGTGAACGCCAGTTAAAAATCATCTGGTAGCACTTGCTGTTTGCTACTGGAAAAACCACTCTGTGCGTCTGCCGTATGGTTACTTATAGCTTTAATCCCCTGTGGAGAGAATAATGCCCGGCTATTCCACGTCCGAACGTAAAGAGATGACACAAACCGAACTTGATAATGCGTCGCGCACAGCAGAGTACCTCGCCGACCAATCCGAGCTGGTACGCCACTATTACGCCAGCGCCCCACACGAGGATATCGCCAGTCGCGATATGACGGAGTTAAGCGCCGCTGCGACCTCACACTGGAATTTTGCCACCAAGCGAAACAGTGAGGAGTGCCTGATCCGCACTTACAACCCTACCCTGTCTGAACATGGATGGGACTCCAAGCACACCATAATCGAAATCGTCACCGTTGATAAACCGTTTCTGGTGCGCTCTGTTACGCTGGCCATCACCAATCACAACCACAGTATTAGCCAGCTCATACACCCTATCTTCTCGGTTTTGCGAAAACCTGACGGACGCCTTGACGGCATGGTGAGCGGCGACGACACCAACGCAGTTGTTGAGTCCTTCATGCAACTACACATAGATCGAATTCTCGATGAATCAATCTTCGCCACCCTGGAAGAAGAAATTCGTCGTGTGATCAGATACGTCAACCTGGTTTGCGATGACTGGGAGCCGATGAAAGCTGCCTGCGTCTCGGCCAATGAACAACTCAGAAATTCGGTCACTGGTGATTTTGAAACCGCAGAGTCCTGTGATTTCATCAACTGGCTGCAACGCTTCCATTTTACGTTTACCGGCTATTGCGAAGTAGAAGATAACTCTGGCTCACTGCACGTGATTGAAAATAGCGTCTATGGAATTTTTAGATCTGGCGATCCGATAGAAGAACTATATCGCTGCATTCCGGCAGAAGAATTAAAGCGCACAGACACCGAAGTTTTATACGCCACCAAGTCCATTGAGAATTCCCCGATAATGTGGCCAAAACCGATGGACGTCATCACCTTCAAGCGCGTGGATGCAAATGGCAACGCCAATGGCTGTTGTGTTATTACCGGCTTTTTAACATCCAGAGCTGAAAGCACGGATTTAGATTCAATACCACTGCTCCGCCATAAATCCCTGAATACGATCGCACGCTCAAAAATCAACCCGGGCGCGCACGACGGCAAAATTTTACTAACCACTCTGGAAAGCTTCCCACGCGATATGCTGCTGCAGTCAGATGAAGATTCCATCATGGCGATCTCTCTGGGCATCATGAGCCTTTTACATCATCCGCGCGTGCGGCTATTCGGTATACAGGACCGATTCAATCGTTTCGCTACCTGTTTTGTATACGTACCGAGTGACATCTATTCACGTCAGTTACGTCATCGAATTCAGGAAATATTACTGGATCGCCTCAACGCAGATAACGTTGAGTTTGATGTCACACTGTCTTCCGAAGACTCCCTGGCCAGATTGCATTTCTTTTTACGCACGCCGCATGGCACTGGCAACCGGACTGCCGACTTTCCAGCCATTGAACAGGCAATTATTGATGTCGCCCAGGACTGGGACGACAAACTTCGTCAGGCCCTGCTGGGTACCGTGGAAAACACTGCAGAAGACAAAAAAACAGGTGAACGCAAACTCGAACTACTTCGTGCCATCCCTTCATCCTATAAAGAAACCTATGACACAGAAGCAGCGACGCGCGATATAGAAATACTGCAACGCCTCTCAGCCAACGAAGCACCGAACCAGGCATTAGAAGTACGGTTCTATCGCGATGAAACCCACACTGACACAGAAATCGGCTTCAATATTTATCACGGTAACGTTCAGGTTCCGCTTTCAAAAACCATTCATATCCTGGAGCACATGGGTGTACCAGTGAACGGAGAACAACCGTTTAAATTCCGTAGCTCAGAAGGCAAGCTCAGCATTCGCGTTTTCACACTGCACCACGCAGACGCGGCTCAACTACCCATTGCCAAAATAGCGAATGATTTCGAACAAACTTTTCTGAAGGTCTGGCATGGCGAGATTGATGACGATGGCTTTAACCAGCTGGTACTGACTGCCGGCTTAAACTGGCGACAAACCACTATTCTGCGCTGCTATTGTAAGTATCTGCTGCAAATAAAAGTACCGTATTCACAAGACTATATGACAGACTGTCTGGTGAACAATGCTTCATTGGTTACCCTGGCAATCAGGCACTTTGAACAACGCTTCAACCCACTGCTTGAAAATCACGATACACAAAGTATTAGCCAGGCGTTTGCTGCCGAACTGGATCAGGTAATAAGCCTTGATGAAGACCGCATACTTCGCACCTTTGAAAATGCAATCATCGCCACTGTCAGAACCAATTTCTACAAAACCGATGATGCAGGAAACCACCACGATTACCTGTCCATAAAACTTATACCATCACTCATTGAAGGAGTACCTCTACCCTGCCCCGAGTTTGAAATTTTTGTCTGCTCACCACGGGTAGAAGCTGTGCATCTTCGTGGAGGCAAAGTCGCCAGAGGCGGATTGCGCTGGTCTGATCGTCGTGAAGATTTTCGCACAGAAGTACTGGGTTTGATGAAAGCCCAAATGGTGAAAAACTCGGTGATCGTACCGGTTGGATCAAAAGGTGGATTTGTGGTCAAACAGCCTCCGGCCAACGCAACGCGTGAAGCACTCATGGAAGAAGTGGTTCGGTGCTACCAGACTTTCCTGCGCGGTATGCTGGATATCACTGACAACTATAAAGACGACAAAGTTGCTCCGCCGTCAGATGTGGTACGTCATGATGCTGATGATCCTTACCTGGTTGTCGCCGCAGACAAAGGAACCGCCACGTTTTCAGATATCGCCAACGGTGTCTCTGATGAATACGGGTTTTGGCTGGGTGACGCATTCGCATCCGGCGGCTCGGTAGGCTACGACCACAAAGGCATGGGGATCACCGCTAAAGGTGCCTGGGAATCAGTAAAAAGACATTTCCGCGAATTTAATCATAACACCCAACAGGAAGAGTTCACCGTCATTGGTATTGGCGACATGAGCGGTGATGTGTTTGGTAACGGCATGTTGTTATCAGACAAAATCAAATTACTTGCTGCGTTTAACCACATGCACATCTTTCTGGATCCCGATCCCGACGCAACCACCAGCTTTGCCGAACGCGATCGTTTGTTCAAACTGCCACGATCAAGCTGGGAAGACTACGATAGTTCGTTAATATCCCGGGGCGGTGGAATATTCAGCCGTTCATTAAAATCTATCCCGCTTAGCGAAGAAATAAAGACAGCGTTTGGTATCACAAAAAGCAAGATGGCCCCGAATGAACTGATCAACACACTTTTAAAAGCCAAAGTTGACCTGCTATGGAATGGTGGCATCGGAACCTATATCAAAGCATCTACCGAGACCCACGTTGATGCACAGGATAAAACCAATGACCCGCTGCGTGTTAACGCCAACGAACTGAACTGCCGCGTTGTCGGCGAAGGTGGCAATCTGGGTTGCACTCAGCTCGGTCGAATTGAATTCGCCGCCAAAGGCGGAAAAATTTATACCGATGCGATTGATAACTCGGCAGGTGTGGACTGCTCAGACCACGAAGTAAATATTAAAATACTGGTAGACAGCCTGGTCACCAGCGGCACACTGCCCGCTGATCAACGCAGCGGCTTGCTGGCAGAGATGACAGACGAAGTTTCGGATCTGGTACTGCGCGACAACTATCAGCAGACTCAGTGTGTCAGTCTGGCACTGGCGCAGGCACCCGTACTGCTGGAAGAACACGCACGCTTCATGGCTTCGATGGAAAGCAGCGGCAAACTCAATCGCGAGATCGAGTTCCTGCCAGACACTGACACTATCGCCGAAAGAACTGCAGCCAACCAGGGTCTGACCGCTCCGGAACTGGCGGTTTTGATAGCCTATAGCAAGATGGATATCTACGAACAGCTTCGTGATTCCAGCCTGGTCAATGACCCGTTTTTCGAAAGCGAGTTACTGCAATACTTTCCGAAACAGCTGAGCGAAAACTTTAAGTCTCAAGCAATGCAACATCAACTGCGACGGGAAATTATCGCCACGCAGGTCACCAACAGTTTAGTCAATCGCCTTGGCCCCACTTACCTGTTTCGACTGCAGGATGAACTGGGCGCAAGTACCGAAGAAATTGCTGCGGCCTATGTGGCTGTGCGCAGTTTATTTGAGATGCGGGACCTCTGGGCTTCAATTGAACAACTCGACAACACTATCAGCAATGACACACAAACTGAAATGCTGTTTATGGTCCGTGGCTGGGTAGAACGTGGCATTCACTGGCTGGTGAAAAACCGTCGCACCTCGGCGGGTATCCAGCCAATTGTTGATGCCTTTAAAAGTGGTATGGCAGAACTAAAGGCATCGATACCGGATGTGCTGGCAGCGCCCAATAAAACCAGTTACGTAGCACGGTGTCAGCACTTCACCAATGCAGGCGTCCCTGAAGATATTGCCGCCTCGGTTGCCGTGGTGGTGCCACTCTCATCAGGATTCGATATTCTGGATATAAGCCGGGCACCCGATGCAGATCTGCAATACACCGCCGGTGTTTACTACCAGCTCACTGATTTTCTGGAAATTCAATGGTTACGTGAACAAATCAGCCTGCTCGATGTGAATAACCACTGGCACGCACTGGCAAAATCTGCCTTGCGATCAGACCTGCACTACCAGCAGCGGCATTTATGTGCCGAGATAATCGACACTATCGAAACACAGGAAACCGCAGCAGACAGTGTTCAGCAATGGGCCGCCAAAACTGCAGGACGTCTGGAGATTTATACTCAGCGTTTAGCGGAAATTAAATCCAGCGGAACAGCCGATTATGCGATGTTGTCGCTGGCGGTGAGTGAAGTGCATAAGTTGTTGCAGACGGTACGGCCGTTGGCGGGATCCTAGCCTGGATTATTCATGAGCCTAATTTCAGTCAGCATGGGGCGTCCAGAGGAAATCTGGCTAAACAGCTTGGCCAATCGTCAGAGAAACGTGGCCCGCCACGTGCCGAGGAGGATGGGCCGAGATGTGACGCCAGATTTTCTTCTGACGTCGAATAGACACACTGCTATTTTGAAAAAGGTGCTCAAAAAATGGTTTGGAAC
>CAZNOB010000101.1:0-11831 GCA_964574535.1 uncultured Granulosicoccaceae bacterium
GTAGTTCTTTTGGTATCTTTTTCTGCCGCGCAGCGGCTTAGTACAACAAGCAGTTGCCCTCGACAATTCACGCGGTGTCAAAATTGCCATGTTCGCAAGCTCACATTGTATGGCAATTTAGCCATCGCAAGAATTTCGGGTGAATTGGGCGTTAGCTTGAAAAGTGCCTGTCTATTTTATCCAATAGCTTCAGCGCTTTGGTATTGTTGCCAGTAGCAGCAAGAGCCTTAAATCGAACTTCACTATCGAATTCGGCAAGAGCCTGGGTAGATAGCTCTTCCATAAGTTTATTGATACTTATGTTCTTGTGGGAGGCAAGTGCTTTGAGCCTTTCGTGTTTGTCGTCTGGTATTCTTACAGTAAGGGTTGCCATTATATTTCCTTAAGCATGTGTTCTGGTTTAAGTATCTTTAGCCCTTCAAAGAACAGTTCACTTCCTTCTAGATCTTTAATATTATTGGTCACAATTGCTTCAGCGTTTCCGGCAATTGCCAGCTCAATTAGAAAATTATCACCTTCATCGCTTAAATTGGGCCTCCATAAGAAATACACTGGTACCCAGCGGCACGCGCCGTAGAAGGCATTCACCAATTCTCTGATATCTTTTCTCGGCAAAGGGCATGACTTTATAATGCGCTCTCGAGAAATAACATCCTCAATTTCATTGAAAAGAGTATTACTTATCAGTGGTTTGTACTCATCCAGCAGGCATTTTCTCAACACCTCCCGGCTTGGCCCTCTTTTTCCAATTAAAGCACTGGCAATAATGCTTGTGTCCACCACAATTGTTTTGCTCATTTTAATATGATAGCGTATGTGCTAGCAAAAATAAATGTAAGCTAAAACGAAAACGAAAATGAATAGGATAGATCGCCCGCAGCGGTGATCTTATCCAATGGTTGTACAAGCCCGATGTTTAATTCAAGGAAGATGTCTGTTGCTTCCACTACTCGGAAAACAGTTGATCCTTTGTGTTCATTGGTGATGATCCATTTTTTGTAGATGAAGTCCACTTTATGTTCAGAGCCGGTCAGCAGGCCTTGTCCGGATGAGTTGACTGGAAACGGTAACAGCCTTAGAAAAAGCGGGCGGTTTGCACTGGAAAATGAGGAATTAGAAATATTATCCCGTATAGACTCCGGGTTTTTATTAACAATCTGTGTGTAACTGACCTGATATTCGTTGCTGAAAGAATAGAGTTCATACGACGTGCCCTCTAGCCTGGATTATTCATAAGGCGACAAGTAAATATAAGCGAAATACTATGTATGCAGTTCCGAACCATTTTTTGAACACCTTTTTCAGAATAGCAGCATGACAGCGGGCGAGATCGCTGAGTGATTCGAGATATCCAAGCCGTCGCTCAGCAAGCACCTTGGGATACTTGAAAACGCAGGGCTGGTTGAAAGTGATAAGAAAGGGCAATTTGTCCACTATAGTCTGATTCAGGACAACCTTGTCAACACGTTGAACGGCTTTGTGCAGGAGGTCTGCCGGGTAGCTCGACCGCTTAAAAAGGAGAGTAAGGTTAGTGCGAAGAAGATTTTGCGTTAAGAAATTGCGCGTTTGGAAACATGCATTGGCGGGTATGTTTGCATTTCTAGAAAAAATGGATAGAGAAAAAATTAAAGGCCGGATTCGGCGTCGTTCAAAGCAGCAGGCATAACATGACGGTAAATAAATACACTGACAGAGTTTCCGAAAACAAATTTAGTGAGGTACTTGAACAAAAGTTGCAGAGTTCATCGCCCGAAAAGATTCGTCTTGATCTCTTTATGTACCTATCAAAGTACAATGATGCTCGCCATTTTCCTCAGTTAGAAAACGCATTCTCTCTAATCCAAAAAACTCTACTGGAGGGCAAGTCTTTATCTAAAGAAGAGCATTCGCTTATAGAGCAAGAGATTGAGTTTGGAATGTACGAATATTTCATCAGCCTAAACCATATAAGCGAAGCTCTATCAATTATTTATAACAACAAAACACTTGATAAAAAATTAGTTCATCAAATAATTAATCATGTTTGGGAAGCGTATTCCTGTAACGAATCAGAATTCATTGCCAGAGAAAGTGAATACTTATCAAATAATTTATAACGAGCGCATGTTGTCAGGCCGGTTTACCGCTGCACTCCAACCCAGTCTCAAGTGTGGGCGTTATGTGGGAAAGAGCGACTAAAAATTGGTGTGAGTCACGTTGAGGACAAAGCATCGTGCAATCGGAATGTTCCAGCAGTGATGGATAGAAAACACTAGTAGGGCAGGTCCAACATAATTAAGAGCTGTTGACATGATCACGCCCGCAAGTTCTGATAAGTGAGTGTTTTTCGAATACAAGGTGATGACTGCTGTGGAACAGTGTCAGGCCTGATCTATCGGTTAAAAATAACCCAGCAGATTGAAATTGCTACCAGCAAGCATGCCACTGCGATAACCGGACGCTCTTTTACACTTACAACATTGGGCAGATCTTTTTTTCCAGTGATCATCGGTTTTACCAGGTTGATCTTCAGCGCAAGAAAGTAAAACGCGTTCGCCAGCAAATGCAGTAAAATGAGCCCTAACAGAAAGTCACTGTTTTGATAGTGCACTGTTGTAGCCCATGAGCGGGTGTCTGAGCTAACCATGCCTGCCAGAGGGCCGGTTGTGTAGATTTCATCATCTGCAAACAAGCCGGTTGTTAACTGTAGACTCAGGCCCATTAACAGAATAAGTACAGCCCAGCCGGCTAGCGGACTGTGTCCTGTGCTCCGGGCTTTATCTTTGGTGGGTAGTCGAATGTAGGAAATTACAGATTTTATGCCAGTGACAAAGCTGATAAATCTTGCATTGGCTGACCCGACAAAACCCCAAAGGATTCTAAAGATGACTAATGTCAGTACAACTGAGCCGCACTTTAGGTGAAGCTCGACATCGTGCAGGAGTTTTATACTGACGAAAGACGCCGTTACCGCTAAAGCCAGGGCCCAGTGAAACAAGCGAGTAACGACGTCCCAAACTTTAGTTTGCATGGTTCTTAAGGTTATCTGCGAACGGTTCAACCATAACTATCAATTATTGTCAGTCACAGCAAGATCAGGAATACAGTGATCTATACCACTGTGTTTTAGAGAGTCATTAGTTCGCTTGAGGTATTGACTATTTTTTGTCTCTGAATCCGGATTCACGATGACAAAAACCACATTGCATCAGTGCCGGCTTTAACTGGTCAAATGAAGTGAGGCTGTCACTGTCGGCTGCAGCCTGAATCTCTTTTGCAGCCGCATGCAAATCATTAACGGCTTCCTCGTAACGGGCCCAGTCTTCCCATATTTTCGCTGTAGCGGTGGTTTCTTCTGACCCTTCACCATGTGTGTTTTGTGTGAACGCAGCGAGTACTACGGATGGAGTGGTAGCTGCCACTAGTCCTGCGCTGTGGGTTTTGAGAGCTTCGGTATGCGGTACCTCAGCTTTGAGAATTGCCACTAGAGCACCGGTATGGGCACCGACAGCCCCCATGATGTTTTTGCGATATTTAATAGCATTGTTCGGGTCTGTGTCTGCATAGGTAATGCCCACCAACATCACCATGGCTAAACCGATTGTTGTGATTGGTTTTATATTCATGAGTCCTCCTCAGAAGCGCTTTCAAAAACTGATGCGTTCTTTGCGCCAGCAAAGGCAAAGAATAGCCGCGTATTGTTACCGGTAACAATTACCTTGCTTGCAATGAAACCACTATTTGAAATAAATTTCAAGCAATCGGGGCTGTCAGGGAATTCCAGCCAGTGGATAACAACTTGAGCTTTACGAAGAATTTACATAGATACCTATCGTAAAATTCTCTTTGCTACATGCTGCGATGATTGACTGAGCAAGAATGTATCTGCTGGTCATTACTAGTAAAGTAATTGTGAATGTTGGTATGGCGGCAATCGGTTTTAGTGTTTTTACTTGACTGGATTATCTAAGCGACTTTGCTATAGGTGTTTTCAGAGCAAATTCAGAGCGTGACCTCGACAGAGCAGCAGACGATTTTGCGAAGGCCGTTAGTATCCCGGGAATTCAGGTGGTACTAGCTGTATTTTTTCGTGTTGCAAAGGCACCTCAAACTGGAAAGGGTGGTCGTTTGTCGATCGGGAAAGCGCCAGAACATAAGGTATTAGATACATACCTTCAATAAAAATGATCCAACACTTCCAGCAGGGGTGGGCTTTACCAGCTTCTGGAGTCATATTACTGTTTCCACGAAAGGATCTGCAACAGACTGAGATATCGTGCTACTGCATGAAAAGGTAAGACTCTGCTATGTCTGCATTTTCTCGCCTTGCGCTGACGACTATGGCTGTGAAAAGTTTGTTGCTAAACTTCCCGCATAGCCCGTTAGCGATCCAGGCTAAAGGATTCTTTATAAAATCGAACCATTTCTGCATGCATGTCATCATGAAACTTGTGTCGGTCGAAACCATCCGCGTCACCGCAAATCATTTCATACTCATCAGGATCTTCCTTTTTAAAAGCCTCTCTGCACGGGACCGTCAGAAAAGCAAAGTGATTCGCATCTTCTACCCAGTGTGTTTCAGGTGTCGTTGGCAGCCGTTGTGCCAGTAAGGCCGCATTGCTTGCTGTCGGTACACTTTCGTCCAGCTTCCCGGACCACAGCTGCACGTCCGCGCTTACCCTGACCAATGAATTTGCAGTGTAGGCAAAGCCCCAGCCCGGCGCCGAAATCACCGCGGCGCTGATGCGTGCATCGTAACCCCACGCCTCATCCGGTAATGACTGCATGTCTGCCGAGATTAAGGCGTCGATCAATCCGTCCGCACAGACAAACTCTTCGGGTTGTTGCTCACAATGCTGTGTGGCTACCGCGAAATCCGGAACCCCCCCGATCAGACCCACTGCGGTGTAACCGCCTGCCGAGAAGCCGTACACGCCGATGCTTTCCCCATCGATGACCGAAGAGAACTCGTGCGCGTTTAGCATATGGTCAATGACTTTAGTGACATGTCTTGGCCGATCCAGCGCCCATTGATCAGGAGCCGAACTCATGTCAGACCAGGTGTTGCCGGTGTGTGTTGGTGCGGCGACAATAAATCCGGCATCGGCGAGCGCTGCTGCTGTATCTGCATGGCCTGCATACCAGCCACTGTATCCGTGAGAAATCACCACCAGTCCGCCGTTGGGTTTGTGCAATAGCGCGTCATGAGCCACTGACAATCCAAACTTTGTATTGGCCGCTGCCGGTGGCTGCTCACTGGTCGGATACCATAACCCAACCTGCAGATCAGGCTGCCCCTGATCTGCCACGTCTATAGTGGTAAACCCTGCCGCCTGACCTGAAACAGATGTTACAGCGCAGCCGTAAGCGATTAAAATGTTGCCGACTATTTTTTTCATGACTGGGATTCCTGCTGTTAGTGTGCGATTCCAGTATCGGTATAAGCGTTTGTTTTAGAGACCAAAATCACGATTCAGCACGTCCCGAATCACGATCGAGTACCTAGCCCCGGAATATGAAATCCCAATGACCTCAGTCCCGATCCCCGTTGTCGTAGCCCTGTTGCTGGTCATGCTGATCGCGATGAACCGCCAGCTGTTGAATGAAACGACCACCGGCCGACTGTTTGTTGCAGTGCTGTACGCCTACGCTCTGTCTATGGTGCTGATCGGGCTGCGCTGGTCGCTGGATCTGATGTGGCTGATGAGGTTTGCCTCTGTGCTGGCTGTGATCAGTACCGTACTTCTGTATCTGGCTTTCCGCAGCCTCGGCCGTGTACCAGCATTCGCAATCGGCGATGACTGGCCGATTCTGATACCAATCGCTGTGATCACAATCATCAGCGCATTCAATCCCACCTGGACGGACCCGGCGCTGGTGGTCATTAAACTGTTGTTCGCCGCGCTGCTAATTCAGCTGGCCAGACAAAGCCCGGTGTCACTGCAACTGGCACGTCTCGACTGGCTGCGAAATACCGAAAGGGCCCTGTGGTTTGCCGCGTTGCTGTTACTCGGCAGCGCCGTTATCGACGTTGCTATCGCCATTGACTTTGCAGTCAATGATGGGCGTTTCGCTGCATCAATTGTCGGTACGGTCAATCTGCTGAGCGTTTTTATCATCGGCTGGGCAGCCGTGCAGGCAGGGCGAGGTTCCGTCGATCCCGACAAAGAGCAGTCAGTTGCGACAGATAACAACTCTGCAGAAACCGCGGTTTCCGCCAGCGAAGACGAGGCAGCAGACCGGAGCCTACTGGACGAACTCAACAATCTGCTGGTCGATCAGAAGTTCTTTGCAGATACCAATTTAAACTTGCAAAAACTGGCCAGGAAAGCCGGCCACCCACCTAGAACAATCTCCCGTGTGGTCAACCAGCTGACCGGGCAAAACGTTTCACAATGGGTGAATGCGGCACGCGTAAATGCTGCCTGCACCTTGCTTAAAAACGCCGATATAGCAGTGACTGACGCCATGCATGAGGCCGGTTTTTCTACCAAATCAAACTTCAACAGAGAGTTTAAAAGAGTCACCGGGCACAGCCCGAGTGACTGGCGCAGACAAAACACCACATCAAGTGAATCCACACTATATCGCTGATCGATGGTGAGGGGCGCAAGTCGTAACCGATGTTTCAATATCGGATGGTTCAAAAAAAGCGAGAGCAATTACTTTTCATGCTATTGAAAACAATTTGATTTGTAAGCAAGTTGAGTTTTGGCCAGATGATTATCAAGCGCCTGAGTGGCGATCAAGGTGGGTTAGAAATGTGGCACGAGATAACTAGCAAAAAACTTCTAGCGAAAACAGGCAGAGCGGCAGCGCACGCAGTGTCTGTCCGTATGAATACTCTGTCTCGTATTTTATCATCTAAATAACGCTCACCTCTACTGCGCCTGTTGTGGCGTGAGAGATTTGGGTTTAAATATAGTTTTGCTTTTTTGTAAGCTTCGAAAGGGAATCAAAAGTTGTTGGAAATAAGACCCAATTGCGAGTGTTGCGATAAAGATTTACTTCCAGATGCACTTGACGCAATGATATGTACGTATGAATGCACTTTCTGTAGAAAATGTGTACATGAAGTTTTAAGAAACGTTTGCCCAAATTGTGGTGGTGGGTTTGTATCACGACCGATTAGACCTAAAGTCGCCCGCAGAAAAGGGGTTAGCATTAGTCATCAGCCTGCGAGTACTGAGCGAGTCCATACCAGGTATACACGAGAGGAGCTTGCTGAGTTTGCCAGTCAATATGAGCATGTTTTTCCCAAAGACAGGTAGCAAGGCTGCACTGACACGATTAGATATAGTCTTACCACGGGTTTTTGTTACAGGAAATGCGCGTGTTGCTTACAATTAGGCAGGTCCTGGCGAAGGCGAGTACGACCGAGCAATCGAATGCGGGAAAACTACACGTCCAGGTCTTTAAAGGGGCGTCCGGTAACGAGCGTTCCTGCTCCGTGATACCTGAAGGATAATATTTTGTGCTAGAACATATAATCGCGAACGCGAACATGGTCGTTAGTCAGTTTCGGGAATTAACGGAATTTGAATTTGACTATAATCTTGAATCGGTGGAGTGGGTTGATGGTTTCATCAATAGGCAAAGAGAAAGAGAGGATTATTCCGTGGAGCTTGGAGAAAAAATGACAAGCACGATCGGTTCGTATCTGGGGGAGTGTGTTATAAAATGTCATGGCGGTAGTTGGAAAGAGACTTCCGAGGGTTGGGCTATAGAATTTAGTGATGGAAATATGGTTTATCCTTTTTCAAAGACTGTTAAGCAGTTTGAAAATGGCGCTGAAGATTCTATATATTCTTTTTTCACCACCATTCCAGTCATTTTCAAATCCCTCTAAAGTAAGCGCTAAATAGTGTTGGAAAATCTGGAGTATATGCATAGCGAATAGGTAAGATCGCCCGAAGAGGCGATCCTGTCCAATGGTTGTACAAGCTCTGTGTTTAATTTAAGGAAGAAGCAACGCCATTTGAAATTGACGATCAAAAGCCAGCCCGCCGCACATAGGTGAAGGCAGGAAAAGCTCAAAAACAAATACGCGATAAACAGCAGTGACTGTGTGGCTGTAGCCAGGATAAAGAGTTATCGAACTTTCAAAACGGCCCGCTAGCCATGTAATCCACACTCTCTCTTCAGTCCTTGAAAGCGACTCTGCTCGACGGTCATGCCTGCCTGCATTGGCAGTGAGCTATGCCAGTCCCCGACCGACTCATAGCCCTTATCCCAAAGTGGATGATAGGGAAGGTTATGGCGCTTCAAGTACTGATGAACGTCTTTGTTATTCCAGTCTATCAGCGGATACACCTTGCAACGATGATCAACTACTTGAGCAATTTGGAACTGTTTGCGGCTAGACGATTGCTCACGCCGTAATCCGCTGTACCAGGTCAGAGCGCTGTTGTCGTTCAGGGCTTTTGTCATAGGCTCAACTTTATTGAGATGATTGTATCTTTCTAAGCCACTGAGTCCCTGTTCCCACAGTTTTCCATAGCGCTTCTCTTGCCACGCTGAAGTCACTGCGGAGCTATACACCTTTAAGTTTAAATTCAGCTGCACAGTCAGTTGGTCGACGAATCGATAAGTCTCGGGAAAAAGATAGCCAGTGTCGATAAATATAACCGGAATGTCCGGCACGTGCTGAGTCATCAGGTGCAACATAACAGCTGATTGAATACCAAAACTTGAACTCACGATTTGAGTTTGTGGCAGATTTTTGATGGCCCACTCCACTCTGTCCATTGCAGAGTGGGTGGCCAGATGTCGGTTGGCAGCACCTATCTTTGTCTCCAGCTCTTCGAAATTAGCGGGTTCTGAAAAATTGGTCGGCCCGCTTGTCTCGGGTAAAGGCGTATTTCTAGTCATAGTGCAAAGCATACTGAATCAATTTCAATACTGCCGCTTGTGAGAGCCGGATAATGGCTACAACACGGGGCTTTCACAAATTGAATGTCCCTTTAATAATAAGGTGATCAAAACAATATTCTGATCAAAGTTTTTCGGGACCCATTTCGTCCTTAATTTCGAACGCCACAAATTAGTTTCACTGAAGGCGGCGCGTACTCAATGTCTAAATTTTAAATATTAACGTGAGACATCGATGATCGTGAAAACGCTAAGGCAAAAGAATGCTATGGCTTGTTTCACTTATAGTCATGTCAATCTAGCTTTGCCTATACTCGGTGGGCTGCAAAACTAAGGCATGTAGTTCCTATTCAGTAAATAATCAGACTTTCCGACGAGGACTTTATCAGGTTCATAAGGAGGATAAGCTAACTGGTCAATCCCTGTCCCTAACATCAAGCGCTGGTGCTAACAGATAAGAATATATAGTCGGGTACGATCAGGGTAAAAAGGAACACTGATATGCCACGCGAAGATCGACCACACACTGAAGATTGAAGCTATCTGGTTGCCTAAGGTGAACTTAAACGATGCACTAATCTGTCACTGGGAATCTCCACCCGTCGAAAGACTGATTGAAAGCTGATGCAGGCAATAAAAAGTCATGAAAGTTACCCGTGCTTCAGACTAAAGCAGAGCCTGGTGAAGCCGACCCTGCGTGTTGGGATGATGGTCAACCGGACTATAACGGCCAACAAGCTGCGGACACACCTTACACAGATTAGTGGAGCAGCTGAAGTTAAGGGCAACGTCAGCCAGGCTTGTAGTGGCCTGCAATAACAGCAACCTGTGCTCATGAGTTAGGCAATTAAGACTGAGATACGTCAGCAGCAACCTTTGACGCCGCAAGGCGCGTAAAAATTACCACCAGGCTTTCCTGTTTCAGCCCAGGTTGAACAGGTGAAATAGCATCGGTTCAGCCTTCATTCTGCAGTTATAAACAGCGCCAATACTGAATCGCCCACCCCCTTAGGATTCACGACGACCACAGGCATCTGGGAATCTAAGCGTCAAAATTCCGACTGATTGACGCCAGTTGAATTGGTTGTTTTCTGCTTTTTGAGAACTTAAACGGGATAAAATACCCGTTTTATATTGACAGGCTAGTAAAACGGGATGATAATCCCGTTCCATGGACATTAAGAACAAACTATCTCGAGCAGTTTTAATGATGCTCAAGCCCCTGGTAAGGGTCCTGATTCAGAATGAATTCACACATGCTGATTTTATCGAGTTGTCGAAGCGTGCTTACGTCGAAACCGCTTACGAGAAATTCTCGATCACCGGCCGAAAAACCACGATCGCCAGAGTCGCCGTCCTCACCGGACTCAGTCGCAAGGAAGTAGTGAGACTCAATAAGCAAGGCGAACAGAAAATAGTATTGGGAAAGTCTTCTCCGAATCGCGCCATGCGGGTGGTAAACGGCTGGCTGCGTGACAAAGAATTTCTCGACGCAGACGGACAACCTCTGCAGCTTCCCCTTCAGGGAGATACCGGCAGTTTCGCCAGCCTGGTCGCTCGGTACAGTGGCGATATTTCACTGGGTGCGATTGCAGATGAACTTGCGCGAACCGGCGTAATAGAACGAAGTGACGACCAGATTACGCTTTGCAATCTCGGATATGTTCCCGACGATAGCGAAATCGAAAAAATACGCATCATGTCTCTATGCGTCGCTGATCTTTTAGAAACAGCAACGCACAACATTCACAGTGATGAAAAAGACAAACGCATGCAGAGGCAGCTGATCTACAACCAGATGCCACTAAGCCTGGTTCAGGAGTTCAAGCAATACAGCACCGATAAAGCTGCGAATCTATTGCAGGATCTAAATCAGTTTCTGAGCGAAAAGAAAGAAGAACATAGCGATGAAGTCAACAATGCAGGACGAGTTGGCCTGGGCATTTATTACATAGAAGGCTTAAATCAACAAGCCGACTCAACAACAGAGGAAAGCAAGAAATGAAGTTGTTAAAGAAAAGCAAACTGGCGGCACTGGTGGTAGCAGGGCTACTGCTCACCGGGTGTGGCGGCGGCGGCAGTGGCGACCCGGATACCGGTAGCGATGAAGGTATTGTGGGTACCGGTATGCTACTCAAAGGTACTGTTGGTAGTGAGAGTCGTCTGGTCGATGCAAACATCCAGATTAAATCGAGTGACGGAATAAGATCAGTAGCCTCTGTCAACAGTAACGGTCGATATGAAACTGAAAATATATCAGGCGAATCTCCCTACCTGATAAGAGCAGACCTCGGCAATAATAGCTTTCAATACAGTATTGGCTACCTGTTAAACGATGAAATCAATCAAAATCTGCACAGCTATACTAATGCAGTGACGTTAAACTGGTTTAGCCGGCAAGGACTAAACGTTGATAGTATCTTCGAAAGCAATGATCCACTGCCTGGCATGCCTTCACTTGCTGAATACGATGAAACCATAGAACTGTTGTCGAGTATTGTGTCTTTTGTACAGGAAGACTACGGCCAGTCCGGTGTAGCAATCCAAACCGCCAGTTTCGACGCTGATGGAACAGGGCTGGACAGATACCTGCTTAACAACCCGGTGATTATTAATAACAACGTGGTTTCAATAATCATTAGAGATCCAGACAATTCAGTACAAAGTGTGGCAACCAGCAATCTGGGCATCAGCGACATCTGGACTGAAACTGACATTCAAGCCCCATCTACTCCGGCAAATCTCAGAACACTTCAGGCCAGCGCTACCGAAGCTGTTGTTGTTTGGCAACCGGCCACAGACAATATTGGTGTTGCAGAGTATCAAGTTGTCAGAAATGGCGAGGTAGTAGACTTCACCCCTTATCCTGTATTTACAGATACCAGCTTAAGCCCGGGGGTCGAATACAGTTATTCAGTAATAGCTGTTGATGCTGCTGGCAATGAGTCCCCGCCAACCGCAATCCAGACCATTACACTGGT
>CAZNOB010000101.1:11931-19690 GCA_964574535.1 uncultured Granulosicoccaceae bacterium
CCGGTTTTTTGCACAACCGAACTGGAAGACACCACTATTACAGAGGATGCAGTGATTTCAGGATGCGTACTCGTAGAACGCGATTTATCGGTATCGAGTGGAGCAAATCTGACCATTGCACCTGGCTCAACGTTGCAGTTTGCTGCAGGAACAAGTTTGAGCGTAAGAATCGGCTCTACCCTGACTGCACAAGGTACCGCAGCCCAACCAATTGTGCTTGGTGCCCAGGAGTCAACACCCGGGTTTTGGGATGGCGTAGCTATAACTTCCTCGAATAGCGCCAGGAACATTCTTGATCATGTCACCATAGAGTATGGCGGCGGTGGCACTAGCCGAACCAACCTCGAACTCGTTGCATCCAGTTCATCCCCAACCAGAATAAGTATAAGCGATAGCACATTCTCTCATAGTCTGGGTTTAGGTATAGAAATTGACGATGATGTCATCCTTTCCGAATATAGCAACAATACGATAACTGCAAATGACGCACCTATGCTGGTGTCATTAAACGTAGTCGCAAGCCTTGGAAACGACTCCAGCTACACAGGAAATACCAATGACTTTATTGAGCTGTCTAATTCTACTTTTTCAACTTCCGGAACATGGCAAAATCAGGATGTGATGTATGTAGTCGGTAGTGCCAATGTAAATGTATCTGCAGATCTGGCGATCGAACCCGGTACGACAATAGAAGTAGAAGCGGGTGCGATGATCTCTGTCAGAGCTAGCGGCTCCCTCGCAGTTAATGGCACTGAAAGTGAACCAGTAACAATCTCCGGCATTGAAAAAATACCTGGATTCTGGGACGGGATAAATTTTTCTTCAGGAAGCTCAGGAAACAGTCTTGAACATGTGGTGTTAGAGTACGGTGGTAATACTTTAAATGATGATGCAATACTCTCTACATCTTCTTCCGCAGCATCACCAACACGCCTTTCGATGAATGAAGTAACAATCAGAGGCAGTATTCAAGACGGATTTCACCTCGACGAAAATACTCTGTTAAGCCGGTTTGACAACATTACGAGCACTGAAAACGTACGGCCAGGCGTAGTTCACGCCCAACTGGTTGGTAGTCTCGGAACCGGCTTGAGCTTCACCGGTAACAATGAGGATGCTCTGATTGTCACATCAGGCACGCTAGTGCTAAATGAGTCATGGAATGATCCAGGTGTACCATTCCGTATTGACAATCTGAATATGAACGATACAAGTCTGATTATTAATCCAGGTGTTGAGATTCTGATGGAAAGTGGCGGTTCAATAAGAGTTGGGCGAGATGCTTCACTTGCCGTTGCAGGAAGTGCCGACAACCCGGTTGTTATTTCCGGCGTCGAGCCCACTCCGGGCTTTTGGGATGGCATTTTATATCAATTCAGCAACAGCGCTAACAATAGTATTGATAATCTGATTATCAGGCATGGTGGTCTTGGCACTAGCTTTACCGACTCCGCAAACATCAATCTGTCCTGTGCCGCTACCGCACCAACTCGTTTAACCGTAAGTAATAGCTTGATTGCCGATAGCGGGAACTTTGGCATCGGGTTAAACGCTACCAACAACACCCAGGAAGGATGTACGTTGGATATCTCTAACAATGTTACTTTCTCAAACAACGCTTCAGGAGACACCAACTAGGTAATCGGTTTTTCGGGCTTCGCTTGCGAAGCCCGAAAACAGCGTCTGGCTCTTCCGCGTTCTTTAAAACCTATCCTACACCGGTCAAATTCATCAAAAAATGACCAGACTATTCAAACCCTTTCTTTAAAGTTTTCATACTCTATTGGCCCGATGTTCACTCGCAGTAGGCTGGATAGCAACATTCAGCTCAAGAATAAAATGCGACTTGCATTTCTTGCTATACAAGCAATCATCCCGGCTTAACAACAGCGTCAAATGCCAGCTTCGCAGCTTTCGACATCCCTTTGTTGATCAGGACACCTTTCACCATACCGGCGTTGATCTGTGTACCAATGGCGCTACCTAGCCGACCAATCCCTGGAGCCAGATACGCTTTAAAAATTCCATCGAGTGCCATGTTCAGGGCAATTGCCTGAAACTGGTTTCCCTGCATATGAAGAAGTTTTTTCGCCTTAGCTTCTGCATTCGGAAGAGTACCCGAGCCAGGATTGTGATCTGCGATCATTAAGGTTGCTTGAAATCGGGCCCGCGTGATCACCTCTGCTGATGCGGTGCCGACCATTGATACCGGGAACAAAAAGCCCGCAGCTGCTTCTTTCAAGCTCACCTCACCATCTTTATTGGAATCGTGTTCTTCGTAAAAAGTGATGACTACGGCCGGGTCGTCGCCCACAAAAGCTATAGCGCCGATTTCTTTAGGCCCACTACGTTCCTTAACAATCATCCAGGTTATAGTGTGTGACATATAGCTTCCTCAAAGTCGAAATCACGATTTAATTGTGTCGATCTTTCTCCGTATACATCAATATGTCAATGCTCTGTTTGTGGTATAACCTGCACTGAGTTTTTATCGCGTCCAGATCAATAGAGTGTGACTTCAAGTTTCCCATAGCTGATCGATGTGTTTTGTGTGGTTCAGCATACCGACACTAACGGGACAGTGTCTGATTCATAAAGCGACAAGTAAATATTAGCCAAATGCTATGTATACAGTTCAAAACCACTTTTTTGGCACCCTTTTCAAAATAGCGGTGTGTCAACTCGATGCCAGAAGAAAACCTGGTGTCACATCTCGGTCCATCCTCCTCGGTACCTGGCGGAGCACGTTTTTCAGACGATTGGCCGACCTGTTTAGCCAGATTTCCTCTGGACGCCCCGTGCTGACTGAAATTAGGCTCATGAATATCCAGGCTAGCGGCTTAGCTTTCAAGCGCCTGCCTATGACTACGGGACTAATAACAGGTAAAGAAGTTAAGGCTGGATCAGGGTATTTACATAACGGCGTACTTAAATTGGTCGCGCTACTATTGATTTATTCTGTCTGCATGCTATCCGCTAAAAACGCCGCAGCTAATCTGTTAGACCGAGAGACACTCGCCACCAAGGTTGAACCGCCTAATGAACTGGGCGAGAAACTATCTGATGACGGTGTCTGGTCGATCCTCGATCGTACTGGTCAGGAGGTCGGTTATATTTTTGAGACCAAATCACTGGCTCCTTTGCCCGGGTTCTCCGGTGCACCTGTCAATGTTCTTGTCACACTTGATCGTGATGGTAAATTTCTACGTGCCGAATTGCTGGAGCATAACGAACCGGTGTTTGTGTCCGGGCTTGGAGAGGCACCGTTTCATGAATTTGTGCGCCAGTATCGAGGCTTATCAATCTTCGATACGATAACCGTCGGTATACCTTATGGCGCCGGAGACACGGACGGTTCGGGACAGATTTATCTAGACGGGGTTACCAAGGCAACTGCCTCTGTGCGCATTGCGCACGAATCTATTCTTGCTGCCAGTCTTGCTGTGGCACGTGAACGGATGCAGGGGTTGTCAGGTGGTCCGTCGCCGCGTCCAAAGCGGGGAGAGGGGGCCAATGAGCTGAACTGGAATGACCTTGTCGAGCAGGGCATCGCGCACCGTCGTACCGTGACTAATGGCGAGCTCCAGGCAGCTTTTGCAGACAGCCTGTGGGAAGATGATGATGAGCAGGCACTGGCTGAGCCGGATGGAATTTATATTGATCTTTGGGTGATCGATATCGGTCCGGATGCTATCGCTCAGGCTGTGCTCGATGCAGAAACTTTGGCTGAACGGGACGAGCTGTTATCCATTGCTGATCATTCCGAACCGTTACTGTTGTTGGCTAACGGGCATCATGGACTGGTCTCTGAAGAATTTGTACCGAATACGGCTCCTGATCTGTTGCTGGCGGAACAGAACGGCTTACCCATTGCGCTGCGGCACGCGCATATTGACGTGGAAACAGCAGATGGAGTACCTGAATTCGAGCACCGTATGATGGTGCGAACAGACAGACGGCTGGGTTTTAACCCAACCCTCGAATGGGATCTTATTATTCGCGCCATACGTCGTCACGGGTCGTTTATGCCAGAGGTTGGTGTACGCGAGTTTCGCGCGACACAGTCTACCTCTGTAAAATATTTTGATGTACCTCAGGCTGCGGTTATTCGGCCGGTCTGGATCGAAAGTGCGTTGGCGCGGCTTATCGACCTGGGCGTTCTAAGTGTGTTTCTGTTGATACTAACGGGCCTTTTATTATTCCGACAACAGTGGTTTGCAGCCGTACAACGGCTGCGACCAATGAGGCTTGGCATTCTTGGTTTAACAGCCATTTTTATCGGCTGGTGGGGGCAGGGACAATTGTCTATTGTTACTGTGATCGGTACCTTAAGGGCAATGATTGAAGGAACTGGCTTTGTATTTTTACTATACGACCCGTTTTCACTGGTGGTCTGGGCAGCTGCGATAATCGGATTTGTGTTGTGGGGAAGAGGGCTTTTCTGCGGCTGGCTTTGTCCCTACGGTGCGCTGCAAGAGTTTGCCGATTGGTTTGGTCGTCTCACAGGTATCAAGCGAAGAGTTATTCCAGAGAGAGTAGATCGTATTATGAAAAGCTTTAAATACGTTTTACTCGCGCTATTAGTTATCACAGGTGTTACAGCACCTGCGCTAAATGACCTGCTGGTCGAGCTTGAGCCTTTTAAAACCGCTATCACTGTTGGCTTTCAGAGAGAGTGGTGGTACGTTGCCTATGCTGCAGGCTGGCTGGTTCTGGGGATGATCTGGTTTAAACCGTTTTGCCGTTATGTTTGTCCGCTGGGTGCATTTATGGCGCTGGGTGGCATGTTACGTTTGCGCCGCTGGATACCTCGCCGAAGCGACTGCGGGAGCCCTTGTCAGCTTTGTAAGGTACGTTGCCACTATGACGCTATCGAAAAAGATGGTGGTATTGCCTACAGTGAATGCTTTCAATGTCTCGACTGTGTATCGATTCACGATGATCCTAAGCAATGCGTGCCACTGATTCTTCATGATCGTCGCGAGGCTAAAGCATGACTATAAGTCGTCGCCGTTTCCTCGTCGTTTTGGCGACTGCATCGCTAGGTGGTTCGGTCTCGAGCAGCGCAATCACGCGTCAGCGCTTTTATGCACTTGGTACCGAAGCTCAAATTTCCCTAGTGGGTAGGGCGAAGCAGGCAGACGCGGCAATACGAGCGTGCCGAAAGGAAGTAACAGAGATAGAAAGCGCTTTCAGTCTTTATAAGACTGATTCAATACTGGCGCGTCTCAACCGAGATGGCTCAGTTGTCACGAGTGATTTATTTACTAGCTTATTGCGGCACGCCTTACATATGGCAGAAGTTACTGGTGGAGCATTTGATCCGACCATTCAGCCACTCTGGCGAGCGTATGCCAGTGGTGGAGATGTGGAGCATGCGCGCCAATTTGTCGGCTGGCGTGGTCTGCAACTAACACCGCGCAGGGCCTATTTTTCAAAGCCTGGAATGGCAGCAAGCCTGAATGGTATTGCTCAGGGCTTTGCAGCAGACCGGATCGCAGACATTCTCGCAGATTATGGCTTTCATAATACACTGGTCGATCTGGGAGAGTTTGCAGCTCGCGGAGCAAAACAATCGGGGCCATGGCGACTGGGTATTAGTGATCCGTTGAGCGGACGAATAGTCGCGCCAGTCGAAGTATCTGATGGTTATGCTATAGCGACCACGGAACCGCTCGGAACGCTGATCGCGGGGCACTCGCACATCTTTGACCCGCTTGAACAACCGGGCGAACGCTGGGCATCAGTGACCATTGCAGCGCGCGAGGCATGGCGTGCTGACGCGCTTTCTACTGCCATAGCAGCATCACCTGTAGACAACACAAAACAGTTACTTGAAGTCGGTAACGTGACACGCGCGTGGCTTATCGATACCTCAGGTAAGTTGGTAACGCTTTAGCAGGCGAGTACTGGTTGGTAGGATCAAGTCGCAATAAAAAAGACAGGCAATTTTAACCTGCTGATTTTGGTAGTTACAGTAATGGGTGTCCAATTTGGTTTTTCAATTTGGTTTTGAGAGTCTGCTCCAGACAGGACGGTCGGGTTGAACTACTGATCGTCTGCAAAGGCCCATCAGTGCCACATAAGAGTAGTTGATGAGGTTTTAATCAATCTGTCAATGCTCATACACCGCTACAATCGGTCTCTGACTGGCCAGAAGCGCTCGCACGACATTACTCGCGATCAAGAATTGCGATAGACAAGCCAGCAGCTATGAGTGCAGTTCCTGCTCCAATATTAAGACCGAAGATTGCTCTAGGACTATCACTCAACAAATGTGCGAGAGTTGAAGCAAAACACCCCAAAATGGCGAAAATCATGAAAGCGAGTGCAGCAAACCACGAACCCAACAGTAAAGATTGAGTGGTAATGGAACCATACTCCGGGGCAATGAACTGCGGTACAAATGCAAGAATGAATATAACGGGTTTTGGATTTAAGACATTCGTTAGAAAGCCGGTGAGAAACACGGTCTTAATCGTCTTTCTCTCACTTGGTGCAAACGTAATCAGGTCTCTAGCGCGTATCGCGTTGATTCCCAACCAAATCAGATAGGCTGCCCCGACAACCTTTACGATGAAGAAGACTGTAGCTGAGGTTTGGATGATAACCGCCAGACCAAAGGTCGCTGCCGCCACGTGTACTAATAGTCCAAGGCTTGCGCCGACACTGGAAGTGATTGCGGCAGCCGGCCCCTGACTCAAGCCACGCCCAATTGCGAGGATATTGTCTGGACCCGGCGATAGGATTATTAGAATGCACGCGACCGTATAGGTTGCCCATAGTTCTATCAACATGTTTTAGCTTGCTCAAAAAAGATGGTTCTTACGTATCATAAGACAGATACCGTCAGCCAGGCATCAGTTTGTTAATATTCTCACGCCTGGTGATCCTTTGGCGTCTCGGCAATCCTCGCTCTGCACGCGTCATGACGGGCGACCAGGGAGCCGGATAAGGGAAGTCTACACGTCCGAGTTGCGAGGGGGCGCCGGGAAAGCGATGTCTTTACCCGGTAACAAGACCCATTGCGTGGCGATTTAACTTCCACATGTATGGCCAATATTTAAACATGAGGCAAAAAGTGAGCATCCAGTCTCACTTTAAAGAAGCGTAAATCCAGCTACTCCGGGATATTGACGTTATTGACAGTGCAGAATCAGTTTACGATCTTTTTCGTAATAAATTTAAGTTTGGAAGTTAACGGGAAGTGAAAAATGCTAAAAACTATTTGTATTGGTTTGGCGATGTTAATGCTGTGTTCGTGTGCAACTTATTATAAGGAAGCTTCAAGTAGAGATCCTCATGCGGTTCTATCATTTGAAAAAGGTTCTGGAATCTCTGGAATTATTGGAGCAACTACAGCTACTGTTTTGGAAATTAATGGCAAGCCCCCAAATGAATGGACAAAACTTAGCTTTGCAAAATTCAGGGTGCATCCAGGAAACGTATCAGTCTTGCTTCACATTCCTGGCAAGCAGGTGGAGGGGGTTACTCACCTAAGGATCAATGCAGTGGCTGGTGAAACGTATAATGTTGTCGTGGAGTCACAGGATACACAATACATAGTTAATGCGACCAACTCAGAAGGCATTTTGGCAGCAAGTGCATTAGCTCAAAAAACCAGGAAAGCGCCGTCGCAAACAGTAATTATACCAGTCGTATACTAAATTTAGTGCCCGTCCAGAAACAGAGGCGTAACGAGAATCACTGAGGTGCATGAGATTTTACCGACTACATGTGGGCGTTTAGTCACTCTAAA
>CAZNOB010000102.1:0-2877 GCA_964574535.1 uncultured Granulosicoccaceae bacterium
TATACATAGCATTTCGCTAATATTTACTTGTCGTCTTATGAATAATCCAGGCTAGGCGTGTACTAGAACTTTGCCGTGGAGGAGTTGCTCCACAAACGGCGAATCAGCAGAGTTCGCCGTGCGAGCGGTGTGGTAGTTATTATTAATGTCGTTACACTGGAAAATTACCTGTCGGACGTCCAAGTTGGCTGTGCAGGATAACTTTGAAGGTGTCTAAAGTGCTCCTTTTCGCTATAAAACAATCTAACGTCGGGAATGCCGCGTAGATCACTGAACGATGGCCGATGCTGGTCGTTTCTGGAACAACGCTTAATCCCGATTTTCACCACGATGCAGCACACAGCAAGCTGACACTGTGGTGTTCCCAAGCCTGGTAAAGAAAAGCAACTATGAAAGCATATTCACTGTTTTCGCTGGCACGCAACGCGATGAGCTATCATCGCAACTGGCAGCGTGCGTGGCGTAGTCCGGACCCCAAGAAATCCTATGATGTCGTCATTATCGGTGGTGGTGGCCACGGATTGGCTACTGCCTATTATCTGGCAACTCAATGCGGTATCAACAATGTTGCGGTGCTTGAGAAAGGATGGCTGGGCGGAGGCAATACCGGTCGTAACACCACTATTGTTCGATCCAACTATCTGCTGGATGCGTCTGCCGGTATCTATGAGCATGCCGTCAAACTGTGGGAAGGATTGAGTCAGGAACTCAACTACAATGTGATGTTTTCTCAGCGCGGACTGCTGCATCTGGCACACAGTGTTCACGATATGCAGGAAATCGGTCGCCGTGGAAATGCTATCTATCTCAACGGAATTGATTCGGAATTTCTGACCCCGCAGCAAGTTAAAGAGATGCTGCCAATTATAAATCTCAATTGTCGTTATCCGGTGATGGGCGGTTTGCTGCAACGACGTGGCGGTACGGCCAGACATGACGCAGTAGCCTGGGGTTATGCGCGTGGCGCCGATGCCGCGGGCGTTGATATTATTCAAAACTGCGAAGTGACAGGCATCAGAACTGAACACAATAAAGTTGTTGGCGTAGAAACCTCGCGCGGCTATATCGGTGCGGAAAAGATAGGTTCGGTGGCGGCAGGTCACAGTAGTGTGATTGCCGAGATGGCAGGCTTTAAATTGCCATTAGAGTGTTATCCCTTACAAGCATTGGTCTCTGAGCCGATTAAACCCATTATTGACTGCGTGGTGATGTCTAACGGTATCCATGTTTATGTTAGTCAGTCAGATAAAGGTGAATTAGTAGTAGGGTCCGGATCTGATGCCTATAACTCGTACTCTCAACGCGGCAGCTTTGATCTGATTGAGCATACGGTTGGGCCGTTGTGCGAATTATTCCCACTGTTCTCACGGCTGCGCATGTTACGACAATGGGCGGGTATTGTAGATGTTACTGTGGACCGTTCACCCATACTTTCGAAATCGCCGGTGGAAAATCTGTATTTTAATTGTGGATGGGGTACTGGTGGTTTTAAGGCGACACCTGGTAGTGGCCATGCGTTTGCCCATTCGATTGCGGCTGGCGAAATGAACAGCATCGCCGCGCCGTTCTCTATAGATCGTTTCAACAGCGGTGCGCTTATTGACGAAGGTGCCGCTGCTGCGGTGGCTCACTAACCAGTAAAGGATACTCGCATGTTTATTATCAACTGCCCGTATTGCGGTGAGCGCGATCAAACAGAATTCAGTTGCCATGGTGAAGCGCATATAGCGAGGCCTTCGGAAACCGAAAATCTAACGGATGAGCAATGGGGGGATTATGTTTTCTTTCGTCAAAACCCGAAAGGAATGCACTATGAGCGGTGGGTACATGCGCATGGTTGCAGACGCTGGTTTAATGTGTTGCGCAATACGGTAACCGATGAAATATTCAGCACCTATAAAGTAGGTGAAGAGCGGCCATCATTGCCCGAGACTGCAGAGGGACAATCATGAGTCAGCAACATCGGCTGCCCTCTGGCGGGTTAATAGATCGCAGTAATCCGTTGCAGTTTACCTTTGACGGGAAATCTTATACCGGTTACCAGGGCGATACCCTTGCCTCTGCATTATTGGCGAATGGGGTAAGGCTGCTTGGCCGAAGTTTTAAGTACCATCGCCCTCGAGGACTTATTGCAGCAGGGTCTGAAGAACCAAATGCACTTATGCAGTTGGAGGACGGGCCGTACACTGAACCCAATACACGCGCCACTTGTATTGAACTCTACGACGGACTCAACGCCAATTCACAAAATCGCTGGCCAAGTCTTGATTTTGACGTTGGTGCCATAAACTCTCTGGTATCACGTTTTTTACCAGCGGGGTTCTACTACAAAACATTTATGTGGCCTGCATCGATGTGGATGACCTATGAAAAATTCATTCGCAGGGCAGCCGGGCTGGGTGTTAGTCCCACCGAAGCTGATCCGGATAGCTACCATTCGACTTATGCTCATTGCGATGTATTGGTAGTTGGTGCTGGACCCGCCGGAATTGCGGCAGCCCTGGCCGCTGCAGGATCAGGCGCCAGAGTGATGTTGGTCGATGAGCATTCCGAGCTGGGCGGGGCAACACTGGGTGTTGAAAAAACCACCGAGTTCAAAGACTGGATTGCACAGGCGAAAACTTCGCTTGCAGACAACCCGGATGTGACATTACTCACACGTACCACGGTGACTGGTTACTTTGACTACAACTATCTAACGGCACTTGAAAAAGTTACCGACCACCTTGGTCCGGGTCAGGGCGGTAAAAAACCCCGCCAGCGTTTTTGGAAGATTCGCGCAAAACAAGTCGTATTGGCTGCAGGTGCGATTGAAAGGCCGCTGGTGTTTGCGGATAACGATCGTCCGGGTGTCATGCTGGCCAATGCGGTTGATAC
>CAZNOB010000102.1:2977-19546 GCA_964574535.1 uncultured Granulosicoccaceae bacterium
GATCAGGGTAAAACTTCAAATTTAAATGCGCTTGCGATCATGGCTGAAATTCGTGGTGCGCAAATACCCGAAGTCGGCACCACCACTTTCAGACCGCCCTTTACACCATTAACTCTTGGTGCAGTTGGCGGGCAGGAGTCGCGTGATCTCTTTATCCAGGAACGAAAAACCGCAATGCATGCCAGCCATGTTGCGAATGGCGCGGTATTCGAAGATGTTGGTGACTGGAAAAGGGCCTGGTATTTTCCTCGTGGTGACGAGGATATGCATGCCGCTGTCCAGCGAGAAACCCTGGCGGTCAGACAAAGTGTCGGAATGCTGGATGCGTCAACACTTGGCAAGATTGATATTCAGGGTGAAGATGCAGCCGAGTTTCTGGAAATGATCTACACCAACAACTGGAAAAAGCTGGCAGTTGGATCGTGTCGTTATGGTTTGATGCTCAACGAGCACGGAATGATTTTTGATGACGGTGTAACCACGCGCTTATCTGAAAATCATTTCCACATGACTACCACCACTGGTGGCGCTGCGCGAGTGTTGAATTGGCTTGAAGAGTGGTTACAGACTGAGTGGCCGAACATGAATGTGTTCTGCACAAGTGTCACTGAGCAGTGGGCGGTGGCCGCAATCAATGGACCTAATGCCAGAGCACTGCTGGAATCTATATCGGATATAGCCACATCACGTGATGACTTTCCATTCATGACTATGCGTGAGGGTACAGTGGCGGGCATTCCGGCGCGCGTCTATCGAATCAGCTTTACTGGTGAACTGGCTTATGAAATAAATGTCCCTGCTCGATACGGTCGGCAGCTGTGGGATAAATTGCAGGAGGCAGGTAAGTCATTCGATTTATGCCTCTACGGAACCGAAACCATGCATGTATTGCGTGCTGAGAAAGGTTTTATCATTGTTGGGCAGGATACAGATGGTACGGTAACACCGACCGATATGGACTTGGACTGGATTGTCTCGAAAACTAAAAGTGATTTTCTTGGTAAAAGATCTTTTGCGCGTTCAGATACGGCGCGTGATGGCCGTCCGCAGTTTGTCGGGTTACTCACTAAAGACCCGGCAGTGGTGTTACCTGAAGGTGCGCATATCGTTGCTGAAGTTAAAGCGGCGCCACCCATGCAGACTATTGGTCATGTGACTTCAAGCTATATGAGTCCGAATCTGGAGCGTTCGATTGCTTTGGGGGTGCTGCAAAATGGTCTGAAACGGAAAGGTGATACTGTGAGTCTCAGGCTGATGAACGGAGATGTTATTGAGGCAACAGTGACTAATCCGGTCTTTATCGATGAAAAAGGGGAGCGTGTCCGTGGCTAAGTCTGAATTGAACGACATGATGCAAACACCCCTGAACGGACAAACGTATCAAAGTGAAAGCCTCACGGTACAAGAGCTCAGTCTCTGTAGTAAAGCAGTGTTGCGTGCGGACTTTGATCAAGCTGATACCTGTGCGGCGATTGAAAATACGTTTGGCCTGTCCCCAGCCATAGCGGCAAATACGTTCAACACCAACGCAGATTCATCTATGCACTGGATGGGGCCCGATGAGCGTTTGCTGTATTCCGAGTCACAAGATCCAGAGACGCTGACTAAAACTCTGCGTACCCATCTGCCGGAAGGTAAAAGTGCCGTTGTCGATGTGAGCGATTACTATACCGTGTTGAAATTATCCGGTGATAATGCGCGACAAGTGCTCGCTAGTGGTACGCCATTTGATGTCCATTCTCGGGTGTTCAAATCGAGGCAGTGCGCTCAAGTAAGGTTTGGTAATGCCTCTTTGCTGTTATCCTGCATAGATGACACACACGTGTTTCATTTGCAGGTACGCTGGAGCTTTGCTGAGTATCTTTGGGGTTATTTGTGTCGCGTCGATAGCTATCTATGAACCAGAGCACCTTGTTCTGGTGTGCGCCTACCGAATGATGTAAGGGCTATTAAGTAATTCGAATTCGCCATCTGCGGTGCGCACAGAGATGCTGTCTCCAGCTGAAATCGATCCCAGTTTGCTGAGCGATAGTTCGAATCCGCAGTGACCGTCTGTGTGCAGGTTTTGGCGTTGCAGATCAGCTCGAAATTTATTTGCAACCAGTTCACAGCAGTGACGGTCATTCACTGCAACATGAATTTTTACAGCCTCTGATGATTGGTATTCGAAAGTCCAGCCAACCAGTTTGTCATTGCGGATGCCACCAAAATTGCCGTGGTATCTATTGGCAATCGTAGATGCGGGCTTCGTATGTTTATCCTGCTGTTGGAAATTATCAACTGCACACTGATAAACGGCGATATCTGCTCTATTCAGTTGTTTAATTTCTTCAATTTGTTTGTCGGTTGCCAGGGTGTCTGTTTTACCCCGATAGTTCCCTTTATTCAGCTTTGTGATCGGCAGGCGGGCTTGATAACGTTGATTAAATAGATCCAGACTTTCGCTGTATCTTTCAGTGAGTCCGTAAAAATCCAGGTCGGTGGGCTTCGCACCGGACAGCGTGTGGTGTTGTTTATTCTGAAACTGAGTCGATCGATAAAAATCCTCCAGCGACCCGGAATAGTTGAAGTGGTTTTTAAAATGTACGTATTCGGATAATACTCTTTTTACGGGATCACGAAAAAATGTCACAACCGGGGAATCGGGAAATATGTTGCGGTACTTTGCGAGGTAAAAATGACCGCTCATAAATTTTTTGGTTTTACCGGCATCGTACAAAGCTGATGGATCATCACTGTGATAATACCCGTTTAGGATATCCGGTGAAGTCGCCTCTGAATCCTCGCCATAATCGCTGAGAATATTTTCTTTTCCAAAATAGTCATTGGCGCTTACCCGAAAGCTGGTGCCGGCGGTTTTAGGGATATGTAAGTAGATGATCGGAAAATGCATAGATGTCCGGTGGCAGCCGGGATATAGTTTGTGCTGCCTGCAGAGAAAATTATTACTATTGATGGAAAGCTGTGATCTGCTGATACAGAGTATAATTGTCAATAGATTGACTTAATAGCATTTCAGTGGCCTGGCTCTGCGTGGTGGTTGTTCAAGTATGCTGCATTCGTTTCACCGGTAGGCACATCTTTTGTGCCAGTTTCTGGCCGGCTATACTGTGGTTACGACGTTTGGGCGACACCTTGCCAATGGCCCGATCACAGCCGGGCCATTGTTGTTGAACTATGGCATTTCCTCGAACTGGGCGTATTCATCCTGAATGTCAAACCAGTCCGATTTAGAGCCGACAAAAATATGACCTTTGGTATCAACACCCGGGGCATCGTCCAGACCACCGGCGGGGATATTAAAGGCAGGAGCGCCTACCGCCAATCGTGGCATCGAAGATCCACATCGCTGGCAAAAACTATTGCCAAACCTTACAGCGCCCTCGTGGTTATAGATGACTAGTTTGTCTTCACCGCGTACCCAGGTAAAGTCATCGGGTGTAACGAAGACATTGGTCGCGTGTGCCGCGCCTTTAACCTTCCGGCAGCGTGAACAGTGGCACCACATCATCATCTTTGCGCTGCCAGCGGGGTATTGGTATGCCACATCACCACACTGACAACTGCCTGAGACTATGCCCTCTTTCTGACCAGCGCGGTTTTCCTGGTCGATCCCTTCGTTGTGTTCAGCGGAGTAGCCCTCAAACTGAGGTAACTCATCGGTGATTTGGTACCACTCTGCCTTAGATGTAGCGAAGATGTGTTTTTCCGGTCGGACATCTACCTTGCCTTCCAGGGTGCCGGCTGGCACGAATGTATAATCGGCTCCATCAACGGTTTCGGGTAACACCGAGCCACAGGTTTTGCAAAAACAGCGATGGAAATTTTCTGAAGACTGGAAAGTGCTGATGTTGTCTTCCCCGGCCAGCCACTTTACCCCGCTGGTTTGTACATAGGTGGCAAACGGAGTGCCGTGAATTTTTCGACAGATAGAGCAATGGCAGTGCGACATATTTTCAGGTTCGCTTAGTAGCTGAAATTTCACAGTGCCACACAGGCAGGAGCCCTTGTTCATGTTTTTCTTCCTGGTTAGGGTGGAATCAATAATACAGCATGGCTCTGCGTACTGATATCCTTCCACAAGCCGCCAACCGAGCAAAAGTACTGATGCGCCAGATAAAATTAAATAAGGAGCCGGTTGAGCTTTTTAAGGTATTGAAATTTGAGGGATTGTCCGAGAGTGGCGGGCAGGCCAAAGCGATGATCGCTGATGGTCTGGTTAAATTAAATGGTGAAGTGGAAATCCGCAAGCGCAAGAAAGTAGTGAGTGGCGATATCATTGAATTTGACGGCCAATCCTATGCAGTCAGTCTGGAGTCTCCCTAGCTGGAACTATCTGGTGTGGCAGAGTTCGAAAGGTGGTCTATGATGATTTATCCGATACACTAGAAACTTGTTAACAGGAGTTAAAGCCTATGAAAAGACGCCAGTTTTTCGCCATTCCAGCCCTGACCGTTCTACCCTTGGGTATTTTTGCTGACGTTGCGTCAGCGGAGAGCGACGTGTTCATGGAATACAGTCGCGAAGCCTACGATCAAGCGCTGGCAAGTGGTGAGCCATTCATGCTCGACTTTTATGCTAAATGGTGAGGAACCTGCCGAGCTCAACAGCGCACCGTGAGTGCACTAATAAACGGTAATCCTGCTTATCAGGGAATAAAAGTAATGAAAGTCGACTGGGATGTTCATCGACGCAGCCCGGTGGTTAGCGAGTTAAAAATCCCACGGCGTTCAACTCTCGTGATGTTTAAAGGGGGTGTGGAAGTGAGTCGAGTGGTTGCACAGACTACTGCGACAGCAATTGAACCCATGTTTGAAGGGGTGATTTAAACGTCGCTTGGAGCCATAAAAATAAAGGGCCGCATTTCGCGGCCCTTTTTTGTGGTTTGGATGAGTTGGTATCAACCTACAAAGGCTTTTTCCATCACAAAGTGGCCGGGACGACTGTTGGACCCTTCAGTCAGGCCATGGGCCTCACAAATCGCTTTCATATCTTTGTTCAAACCCAGTGATCCGCAAATCATTACCCGGTCATCCTGTGCACCCAGCGGAGGTACCGACAGATCGGCAAACATCTGGCCACTTTCGATTAGACTGGTGATTCGGCCGCGTGGCGTGAATTCTTCCTGGGTGATCGACGGGTAGTATTTCACTCTATTTGCAAATTCACCAATCAGAGGGTCGTCGGGCAAGTGGTGGATCAAGCCCTGGCTATAGCCCAGTTCTTCTACCTGTCGACAAGTATGAGTGAGAACGATCTGATCGAAACGATCGTAGAGGTCAGGGTCTCTGATTAAAGAGGCAAAAGGTGCGATGCCTGTTCCAGTGGCGAACATATACAGTCTTTTACCGGGAAGAAGTGCATCCAGCACCAGGCTGCCTACGGGCTTGGGTTGAACAATAATCCTGTCACCCACTTTGATATGTTTCAGTCTGGAGGTCAGTGGCCCGTCCTGCACCTTGATGGAATAAAATTCAAGTTCCTCATCCCAGGAGGGACTGGCAATCGAATAGGCCCTTTGGAGAGGTTTCCCGGATTCAGAGGGCAGACCGATCATAGTGAACTCACCGGAGCGGAAACGCAGGCTTTCCGGTCGAGTGACACGAAACGAAAACAAGCGGTCATTCCAGTGTTTTATAGCGGTTACGGCTTGTGTGTTTGGCTGGGGCTTTTCAGATTGGTAGTTTGCGTTCATCAGAATTATTATGGCTAAGCTGGTGTTAATTAGAACAATATTCGGGATATATGGCCAATGCATGGAGAAAAAAAGGAAAGAGTTGTAGGTTTGGTACGTATTATCAGAAAATATTTCACAGTGACTTCGGAATTACGGTTAATTTTCGGCATACATCGCGCCGATCTCCAGCTACTGAGTCCAGGATTTGCGAATCGGAGATCTGAATTTGCTGATATATCGGATTTTCCCCGTTACCCTGTAGCACGTTAAACTGAAGCAAATTGAAGGCAACATCATGAAAATTCAATTGGCGTTCGGCCAGCACGGTCTTGATGTTACGCTGCCAGAAACAGCAAACCCAACCGTCATCCGAAAACCTGAGATGCCCGTGGCCGATAACGGACGCTCTGCGGTTCTTCATGCTTTGTCGAACCCGCTGGGATCTGAGCCACTGGCAAAACTTGCCAGTGAGGCACAGAGTGCTTGCATCCTTATCTGCGACATCACCCGACCGGTCCCGAATCATTTATTTCTTCGTCCCTTGATCGAGCAACTAATCAGCGCTGGTGTGCCGAAGTCGGGAATTATTGTATTAGTGGCTACTGGCTTACATCGTCCCAATCTGGGTGATGAGATGGAAGAGCTATTGGGTGATTCATGGGTGAGCCAGAATGTTCAGGTTGAAAATCACTATGCACGCAATGATCAGGATTGTGTACACCTTGGAATAACAGAAAAGCATCAAGTACCCGTTGGTCTCAATAAAACTTTCGTTAATGCAGATATTAAGATAGCGACGGGTCTGGTGGAACCTCATTTTATGGCTGGTTATTCGGGCGGTCGCAAAGTGATTGCCCCGGGTGTGGCGCACCACGAGACCATTCGGACTTTCCATAGTGCACGCTTCATGGAGAGTCCATTCGCAACCTCTTGCAATCTTGAAAACAATCCATTGCATGAAACTCAACTCGAAATTGTGCAAATGCTGAATGGACCGGTGTTGAGTTTGAATACGGTAATTGATGAACATCGCAATCTTGCCTTTGTTTCTTTTGGCGAAGTCATAGAGAGCCACATGGCTGCGGTGGAGTTTGCACGTGCAAGTTGTGAGGTGCAGGTGGGGCGGAAATTTAAAACTGTATTAACCAGCTCGGCGGGTTATCCACTAGATAAAACCTATTATCAAACCGTGAAAGGTATGGTTACACCGCTTGATATTCTTGAAGACGGCGGAGATCTCATCATTGTGTCTGAATGTTCGGAGGGCTTTGGTTCGGATGAATTTTTAGCCGCTCAAAAGAAACTGGTCACACTAGGTACTGAGGCATTTTTGCAGTCATTGCTTGACAAAAACCTGGCGGATATTGATGAATGGCAGACCGAGATGCAACTCAAACCCATGCGTGTCGGCAAAATTAAACTCTACGCCCCGAAGCTGGCTGAGGATGTGGTTTCTTTTACCGGTGTTGAAATGATTGACAATGTCAATACAGCTATCGCTCAAAGTCTTTCACAACAGGTTAGTGCAGAAATGGCAGTCATTCCCGAGGGGCCATACGTGGTTCCTTTTGCAGCAGTATGATGAATATTTGCAGAATAGATATTCATCCTCTCGGCGGTATCGCAGGTGATATGTTTGCTGCCGCTATGTTCGATGCCTGGCCTGAACTCTATAGTGACTTTAAAGATGATCTGGCCCGGCTTTCTATCCAGGGGCTCGATGTATCGCTTGAAGCGTGCCTGTCAAAAGGACTGCACGCCAGGACTTTTTCAGTAGTACAGCGCACCGAGCAAAAACCTCCACGCACAGTGCGGGCTGTGAAGGATTTTCTGCAAGCAACCACACTTGAAAAACCGATTGTCCAGACGGCAATCGAAATTTACCAACTGTTGGGAGAAGCAGAAGCAGCTGTGCACGGTAAAACTGTGGAGACAATACATTTTCATGAGGTTTCAGACTGGGATTCCATGGTTGATATCATTGCCGCAGCCGGTGCGATCGTTCGGGTGCAGTGTCCGCATTGGAGAATTTCTCCTTTACCATTGGGAGGTGGCACAATCAATACAGCGCACGGAGATATACCGTTACCAGCGCCTGCTACTGTTGCAATGCTTAAGGGCTATGACTGGATCGATGATGGTCAGGCTGGTGAACGTGTGACACCTACCGGTGCAGCGATTGTCGCTTACCTTAAACCTGCCGCGATGGGCGGGGCTGCTGCCGCCAGACTGGCTTGTATAGGAAATGGCTGTGGCACCCGTGAGCTGGCTGATCGTGCCAACATTGTTCGAGTATCAGCGTTTGTTGAAAGTGACAATACTAATTTGCCAACAGAACCGTTGGTAATTCTGGAGTTTGAAATTGACGACATGACTCCTGAAGAACTTGCCGATGCCTGCGATCATTTGCGTGATAGTGAGGGTGTGGCTGATGTAAGCACAATAGCGATGCAGGGCAAGAAAGGTCGACACTCTACCGGTGTCAGAATTTTGGTAGCGCCGGGTCATAAAGATCAGCTCATTAATGATTGTTTTATCAGAACTTCCACATTGGGCGTGCGCTACACCACGGTCGATCGCTATACACTGGATCGCTGTGCAAAAAAAGCACGGGGGGTTCGTGTCAAAGTGGCCACCAGGCCGGGTGAACAATTAACCGCCAAAGCGGAGAGCGATGATCTCCATGCTGTCGATAGTCTTGAGCAGCGCCGAAGTGTTGCCGCTCAAACCGAGGGGGATGTACTGTTAGAGTGCAAGTCGAGTGAAAGCGATAATGACTAGTGCCGAATACCATCAACGTTTGGGTGATCTGTTAAAGAGTCAACCTGGTAAGCTCTATATCGCGTTAAGTGGCGGTATTGATAGCATTACATTAATGACGGTGGCCGCAAGGGTCAGAAAACATCCTGTGATAGCGCTGCACGCTGTATCCGCTGCGGTACCGGAACTGGCAACGCAGCGCTGTCGTGAACTGGCAGTGAAGCTTGACTGGCAATTGAATGAGATAGATGCGCGTGAGTTTGACAACAATGACTATGTGGCCAATCCGGTAAATCGATGCTACTTCTGCAAGAGCAGTTTGTTTGATCGAATGCTGCAATACGACGGTCATGCTGCATTGAGTGAACTTTCCGGTACCACCATCGCAACCGGTACCAATACCGATGACCTGGGCGATTATCGTCCAGGTTTAATTGCTGCACAGGAGCGCAATGTCTGGCAACCCTATGTAGAAGTCGGTATTGATAAAAAAACTATTCGAAGTATTGCTGAACTGGAAGGCTTAGGAGCATTGGCTGAGTTACCTGCACAACCCTGTCTGTCCAGTCGGGTTGAAACTGGAATTGCTATAGACGCGCGCGATCTCAGATTCATAGAATTAGTAGAAACTGCGATTACATCGATTACCCGGGTTGGCGATATTCGCTGTCGTATTACCGCAGAGGGCGTCGCTGTGCAGCTACCCGCAGACAGCCCGATATTCCAGGTTGAACAAATAAAACAGAAGGCAAGTTCAATTGTTGAAGAACATTGTTTAGCGCAACAAAGAACCTTTATTGGTTTCCAGCACTATAAGATGGGCAGTGCTTTTTTAAAAAAAACTATAGCGATTCAGCCTGATGACTGATGTCGAGTTTGACTGGCAAAGACAACAACGCACCGGAATTGCTGAAGCCGTATTTTGCGAAGGAAAGTCGTTGTCACAATTGCGTTATATATTAACCGCTGCGAATGAAAGAAAGGTGTCTGTTCTGCTGACCCGGCTGGACTCCACAGTAGCGGATACATTGATTAATGAGGGATTTGAAAACTTAATATGGCACTCGGATGCCGGTGTTGCTGTGCTTGATAACCAGCTGCCGTCGGCGGAGCAATCCAACTGTTTAATTGTGACAGCGGGTTCATCTGATATGCCTGTTGCGCTTGAGGCACAGTATACGCTGCGTTTTAACGGAGTATCGGTACCGATAGTGGCAGATTGTGGCGTCGCTGGCCTTTGGCGTCTAACCGATAAAATCGACACATTACGCGGAGCTCCAATTATTATTGCGGTCGCAGGCATGGAGGGTGCGCTGTTTTCAGTGTTGGCTGGAATGGTAAACGGGCTTGTTATAGCGGTCCCGCGATCTGTCGGCTATGGCGTTGCCAGCGGTGGACAGGCTGCGCTGAGTAGTGCGCTGGCAAGCTGTGCACCCGGAGTTGTCACAGTCAACATTGACAACGGATTTGGTGCGGCCTGTGCCATGTTGAAACTACTGCAGCGACAAAATACGCTTAAATAACGCAGAACCGTAAAATACTGTCTGAAAACGACCATGGTCATTAACTAGTCTCGATTTTTTAACGGTATACTTAGCCCGCCGCAGGACAACTACCAAGCGTTTTCACTCAGCCGGACTTTATGATGTCATTCACCCCGATTTATTTGCGCCGCTCGATTTTTGCTGTTTTTACCGCGGTGATAGCCCTTACCTTGCTGGCTGCTGCCGGAGTCATCAGTTCAGGTCCGACACATGCGCAGGATAAACTCTCGAAGTTTTTATTGCTCAAACTGTCACGTGACCAATCTGCCGTCCTCTGCAAATCTGAGGTCTTTACGCAGTGTATGGCGTTCACTGAAACGCAGTGCTTAGAGCTGTCAGAAAAAGCACTGGATGAGTGCATGGGCCCACTCCCTGATACGATCAATCTTGCCGATCTGCAGAATGAGACGCTGGAAGAATGCCCGAAAAAAGTTTATGAAGACGCCGGATATACTGATGAAAAAGCGCAACAGTGTCTGCAGGAAGCGTTAAAGTAGCGGAATCGAAGTAATGACACGCCAGTTCGACTGCGTGTTATTCGGGTTTTTTATTCTCGGATATAAAAGTCGTACCAGGTTCGTTCTTGTCCCCGCATTGGTTGCCTGAGGGGTAAACCAGGGCGATGCAGTTCGTTGCTCCAGTTAAGTAAATTTTCTTTTAGCATTTTCGCTACATCGGGGTAGTTGTGAATCAGGTTTTCATGCTCGTGATTGTTGTCGAGATCGAATAGATACTCCCGATCCCCCGCTGATAAATACTTCCAATTCCCTTTCCTGATCGCCGCCTGATTCCAGAAACGCCAGTAGAGGGCACGCTGATCAAGATCAAATTGCTCACCGCGAATATGCGGGATCAGATTCTCGCCATCCATTTCATCCACGCTGCCAAGTCCCGCCACGGCCAGGCTGGTTGCTGCGACATCAAGAGTTGTCACGGCGCTATCGATCACGGTATTTTTAGGTAAATTTTCGGGCCAGGTAACAATGTACGGAACCCTGACTCCCCCCTCGGACAACATACCCTTTTCACCCAGCCAGGGTTCATTCAATGAGCCATCCCAGATGCCGCTGTGATCGTTAACCGGCTTATCAAGCTTGTGTATACCAAGCGGTGCACCATTGTCACTGATAAAAAAGATCAGCGTGTTATCGGCAATAGCGTTGCTTTGGAGGTTTTCACGCAAGCGTGCGACACCGTCATCAATTGCCGAGAGCATAGCCAGGGCATGCTTGCGCCGGTTATTACTGACATTTTCGTGTCGTGATAAATATTTCTCTGTTGCCACCAATGGAACGTGTGGCGCGTAGTAAGACAGATATAAAAAGAAAGGCTCCTGTTTATGACGTTCAATAAAAGCCAGTCCGGCTTCAGTGGTGACATCCAGTCGATAGTCCGTATTTTTCCGATAGGCAATGGGGACGGAATCCCCAGCCAGGTCATAGTTGGTCCACCAGGTATTGGTATAACCAAAGTAGACATCGTCAAAACCGCGTGCATCAGGAAAGTATGGAATTCGCTCCTCGAGTGACATACTGGATGCATCGAACTGTTTTGAGTTGATGTCTACCTCAAGATGCCACTTACCTGCCATACCGGTTGCGTAACCGGCATCCTGCAGTCTATTTGCAATAGTGGTTTGCTCGAGTGGCATCGGGGTATGAGTGTTATCATCGAGCCCAAAACGCTGTTGGTATTGGCCGGTGAGGAGCCCGGCGCGTGACGGTGTACATTGCGGGGCGGTGGAATAGCCTGCAGTAAAACGAACACCGTCCGCTGCCAGTTGATCAATATTTGGGGTATGAACATCACCCAAAATGCCACTCACGCCCAAATCCGCATAGCCCTGATCATCGGTGAAAATAACCAGAATGTTGGCGCGATCGTCCAGATCACGGTTTTGTATTTCTTCCTTCGTTGGAAGAATACCAATACGTGAGCTGTTTTCGAGGGCAACCAGTTCTTCGTGCGCGCGGGTAAACCACAGTCGCGACAGAAAATTATCCTGCGGCCAGCGCAAATTAAAAATATCCAGTGATAGCCCCGTGTGGCGATCCTGCAGCTCGCGAAAATGAGTGGCCGCAAGCGTTGTGTTACCCAGCTTCTTTTGTGCAATCCCTCTGCTAAAGATCGCCGTGTTGTAGTAGCTTGTGTCAGGATACAGCGTCAGCAGTGCGCCCAGTGTCTGGTATGCTGCATCATAGGCACGCTGATCGTTCAGTTGAATGTAGGCAAGCAGATATCTGGCGTCATCGGCGAGATAGTGACTTGGGTCGGTTTGCAGCATTCGCTCAAGTGTTGCCAGAGCGTCTTGCCATTGACCGGCTTCGCGTTGATTAATTGCACTCAGATACAACTCGAAAAGTTCATCAGCGCCGTAGCTTATGGATTCCTCCATCACTACTGCTTTGATCATTGCATGAGTTTTATTATCGCCTGTCGGTCGCGTGCTTAGAAATCTTCGGTAAGTATCGGCAGCTGCGGGGTACCGGGATTCTGATTCAAGGATTTTAGCTTGTTGATACAGGGCTGGATTTCCAGCGCCAGACTGGTCAACGGTTCCTTCATTACCGCCGCCGCACCCTGACAATAATGCCGCAACCAGTAACAGGCTGGGTGCTACCGGTGTGTGTAACGCTTGCGCCAGCATATTTCTGGGGAATGACGGTTTTAATGTTTTCATATCGGGTTTGGCGTTGGACACCGGGGGAGACGGCGCAGTGAAACTCGGCACATATTCAGTTTTAAATGTGAGGCTTTCATCTTTTCCGCTCGTATGTCACTGAAAATTATCTGCAATTTCTAATTAAAAACGATTGGCAAACCTCCATTGTGGTAGCGACGAAGGCGCACTTTGCTTGAGTTTGGGTCGGGTCGCAGTTGGTGGAATGGGGGGCTGCGATTGTTCCATGGCAGGACGAATATCAATATACGCTGGCGCCTGATGAAGGTATTGAAGTGCTCGTGATGACTCAAGGTCAACAGGCCTTGTATCAATGGAACGCACATGTATCAGAGGTATATCACGATACCCACGATGAGGGTGCAGGGTTGGATATCAGTTAATGAGAAAGGCCACGTTGTGCTGCGGGACCGGGGCACACTCACTGCTGCATGTGATGGTCAACATAGCTGGTGATGGCGGAATACCTCTGAAGCGCTGGTGACTGCGGGTGTGCGAACGGCTGGTAATTATGAAAATATGCTACACCCGTAGATCACAAAAACTTAAGTCGTTTTTAAACTATGCCGATTTTTTGAGTTTTCCAAAGTGCCATTTGCTCGTTAACAGCAAAAGCATCTTGTAGTGCCATTGTGTAAAGCTCACCGTAGCGTAAAGCGCTTTCATCCCAACTAAAACTCGCTTGCATACCATTGGTCTGAAGCGCTCTCCATGCTGTTGAATCCTGATAGCACTCCAGCGCTCGATTAATTCCGTCACATAGATCTTTGCTGGTAGCAGCGTTAATTACAAACCCGTTTGCTGTATCGATGTTATTGCCGTCGTAATTTATCACTGTATCTGCCAGTCCGCCGACCCGGGTTACCAGAGGTAATGTTCCATATCGCAGGCTATACATCTGGTTTAAACCACAGGGCTCGTACCTTGATGGCATGAGAAATACATCTGCGCCTGCTTCAATTAGTCTTGACAGTGACTCATCGAAACCAATGTGAATGGCTACCTTTTCCGGATGTTTGTTTTCAAGCGCTTGCAGTTTTTCTTGAAGTTTAGATTCCCCTGCACCCAATACTACCAGTTGTATATCGTTAGCGATTGAATGAGAAATGGCGTCGATGATAATGTCGATCCCTTTTTGCTCAGCCAATCTGCTGATCACGCCGAGCAACAATGTTTTTGGTGTTTCCGCTAAACCCATTCTTTTTTGCAGGGCGGACTTGTTTTGTGCTTTATCATCGAGGTTCTTGACGCTGTAGTGTGTTGGCAGGTGTGAGTCGGTTTGTGGGTCCCAGTCTTTCTCATCGATGCCATTTAGAATTCCGCTGACACGATCAGCTCGACTCCGCAACAATCCGTCCATGCCGTTGCCGAATTCTGCTGTTTTTATTTCAGATGCATAACCGGCACTCACGGTATTTACTCGATCGGCGTAAGCAAGGCCACCTTTGATGTAACTGGCCTGACCCCAGAACTCCAGACCATTCGGATGAAAAAGAGCGGCGGGAAGTTCAAGCTCGTTATACACATTGTGCATAATGTTGCCCTGGTAGGCGAGATTATGGATTGTGAAAACTGTGGCGGGCCTGGGAGTTTGTAGTGCCAGTAGTGCGGGTATCAATCCCGTTTGCCAATCGTGACAATGGACTATATCGGTACTCCAGTCCAGAATAGTAGTGTCCATCGCCATCTTAACCACAGCTTGTGAGTAAAGTGCATATCTTCTAGGGTTATCAGGCCATCCCCGGTCATCATCTGACATATAGGGATTGCCACCTCGATTACTGAAGGATGGGTGACAGACCAGCAGTATGTCGATCCCTTCAACCTCTGTTTGGCAAATCGCTGCCGGTCCGAGGGGTAACTCAAGCATGCAGAGGAATGACGGCTTGTCGAGTTGTTGTAAAACCGACTGATAGCCGGGTAGTACCACTTTAATTTTGTTGCCGGCGCGCTGCAGTGCGTGCGGCAGACTGCCGCAGACATCTGCCAGTCCACCGGTTTTAATCAATGGAGTCATCTCACTGCAAGCGAACAGCACGTTTTGATTCTGTTGATTTTTACTCATGGAAATCTTAATTATTAGAATGTGAAAGAACGATTGCGGCCATCGGAGGCAATGTCAGGGACAGGGTATTCCCCTTTCCCATACATGGTTCGTTCGTAGTTTGACGGGGGGCGTCGTGAATCATATTGCTGCCGTGATAGCGAGAGCTGTCAGAATTAAAAATCTCCAGGTAATGGCCTGAGTTCTCAACACCGATGCAGTAATTTTCGCGTGGCACGGGGGTAAAATTAAGAACGATAATCAGTTGTTCATCGTTATTGCGACGGATAAAGCTCAGCACTGAATTATTGGTGTCATCGGCACTTATCCATTCGAAACACTCTTCCTTGAATTCATCAGCGTATAAGCAGGGGTGTGCCCGATATAGCTGATTTAAATCAGAGACCAGGGTCATGATGCCACGGTGCGGCGGATCATCTGCCAGTGGCCAGTCCAGCGGCGCATTGAACTTCCATTCCTGGCGCTGGGCAAATTCGCAGCCCTGAAATAGCAGTTTTTTACCCGGATATATAAACTGATAGCTGTATAGCAGACGCAGATTAGCAAACTGTTGCCAGTCGTCTCCGGGCATTTTGCCTAGCATTGAACCTTTGCCGTGGACTACTTCATCGTGACTGAAGGGTAAAACGAAATTCTCGGTAAACAGATACAATAAACCGAAAGTCAGTTTGTTGTGGTGGTGACGCCGGTTGATCGGATCTTCTTCCATGTAGCTCAGCGTGTCATGCATCCACCCCATATTCCATTTCATACTAAAGCCCAGGCCACCGTGATCAGAGGGGCGAGTGACTTGCGGCCATGAGGTGCTTTCTTCTGCAATTACAACGCTACCCGGAATTTCGGTTTGAGTGACGGTATTCAACTTTCTAATAAAGTCTATAGCCTCAAGGTTTTCACGGCCACCATATTTATTTGGCAACCAATCACCGCTTTCACGGGAATAGTCCAGATATAGCATCGACGCTACTGCATCAACACGTATTCCATCCAGGTGGAATTCGCGCAGCCAGTATAGAGCCGACGCGACCAAAAAGTTGCATACCTCTGGCCTGCCATAGTTAAATATCAGTGTGCCCCAGTCACGATGTTCACCGAGCCGAGGGTCTTCGTGTTCATACAGGCAGCTGCCATCATAGGATGCCAGGCTAAAATCATCGCGCGGAAAATGTGCGGGCACCCAGTCCAGAATGACACCTATATTATTTTTATGGCAGTGATTAATCAGGTAGCGACAATCATCCGGAGTGCCGAAGCGGCTACTTGGTGCAAAGTAGCCCGTCACTTGATAACCCCACGAATCATCCAGTGGATGTTCAGTGACAGGCATGAGCTCTATGTGGGTAAACCCCAGGAACTTTACGTAGTCAACAAGCTTATGCGCCAGTGTTTGGTAATTTAGAAACCCTCCGTCATCAGCGCGTTGCCACGAACCTAAATGCACTTCATAAATTGAAATAGCGGAATGCTGCCACTGATAACTATTGCGATCACTAATCCATTGATCATCGTCCCAGGTAAAAGTGCTTTGAGCAATTTTACAACTGGTGTCCGGTCGTAGCGTAAATTCGTTGGCGTAGGGGTCTTGCTTTAGGCGAATAGCGTCATCAGCGCCCAGCACTTCAAATTTATAGTTTGCGCCGGGAGCTGCATCGGGCAGAAAAATTTCCCACACACCACTGTCACCACGATTGCGCATCTGGTTTACGCGACCGTCCCATTGATTAAAATCGCCTACCACGCTTACTCGTTGTGCTGACGGTGCCCACACCGCGAATCGAGTCCCGGTGATTCCATCAATAGTGAATTGATGTGCACCCAGTATCTCGTACAGTCGATGGTGTTG
>CAZNOB010000103.1:0-19529 GCA_964574535.1 uncultured Granulosicoccaceae bacterium
CGAGTTCTGCGACGGTTTTGAGTGCTTCATCTGCCGAGCGACCATAGTGCACAACCACATTGCAACCCTGTTCGGCCAGACTGATTGCCAGCGCTTTGCCAACCCGGATTGCGCTACCTGTTACCAGCGCGACTTTACCGTGGAGCTTCATTTTGTAACCTTTGTTGAATTGATCAGAAGGGTGTTGACCTGTCGCGCTTGTGTTGTGCAATAGTCGACTGGGTCAGAACCGGAGTTAGCCATTATAGTTCAATTGGCTTTTCACTTGTCGCTGCCGTGCTGGCCGTTTTGCCGTACAGGGATGCCAACGGGCCAGCGGTAATGCCGTGTAGCAAAACGCTGAGGGCGACGGTAGTAAAAACAATGGTAGTGAGAAGTTCATAGTGCGGGATGCCACCGGATTCGCCAACCAGCAGAATAAATAAAATGGAGGCCAGTCCACGGGGGCCGAACCAGGCCAGGAACAGGCGATCTCGCCAGTCAGTGGCTGTGCCGAGCAGCGATAGCATGATCGGTAACATTCTGACGATGGTCAGGCTTGCGATCGCATATAACAACACAGTGGCGTTAATCTGCGGCCATACCTCTGGCAGCATTACCGCACCAAATACTGCGAAGGTTGCCAGGACCAGCAGTTGACCTTCCGTTTCCGAGAATTCGAACAGGAATGCTGCGGGTCGCTGCAGAGTATTGCCGAATACCATTCCGGCGATGAAGGCTGATATAAATCCATTGCCATGGATCATTTCGGCAATTGCCCAGGCAAGGCCTGCTAACGCAAGGCTTGAGATTCCCTGCCAGCTCTGCCCGAGTGTGCCGGCGTCCAGTGCGGCGCGTGTGATTCGTGCGCCAGCATACCCGACCAGTATGCCAGTCAGGGTGCCAAAGCCAATCTGTCGTGCCGCAAGTAGTATCCAGTCGGAAGCAACGCCGAGGTTGTGTGTGATGTTGGCGCCGCAGGCAAACAGCAACACGATCGGTACGACCAGACCATCATTGAGGCCACTCTCGACGCTGAGTGTCTGGCGAGTCGCGGCAGGTACTGCGCTGCTGGATACCACTGCTTCACCCAGCGCGGCGTCAGTTGGCGCCAGAATCGCAGCCAGCATGGCAATGCTCCAGAAACCCAGGTCGGGGTATAGCCACAGGCCGAGCAGGGTGCCGAATGCGATCGCACCGGGCAGGCCAAACACCAGCATCCGTAACGGCTGTCGATTGCCTTTTTTCAAAGCACGCAGATTGATGCGTGCGGCGTCCGAGAAGAGCACAATGATCAGTGTAAGCTCTGCCAGCAGATGTGCGGCGGCATGCCCGGTGGTTGTATCGATGGCGCTGCCAGAGGAAATCACCAATCCTGCAAAAACCATCACCATCGGTCCGGTCACCGGGGCACTGGCCATTCGCGCGGCGATTAGCGACCACAGCAGCATAGCGCCGAGCAGCAGCACGATAGCGTGGATTGTCATTCATTTACTCCATTGTCAAAGGTTCCCACCGACGACAGTCGGTGCGTGTAACGAGGACAACCGTACAGTACTGGCGGCGCTGACAATACACTTGTACTTGTCTGGATGTTCATGAGGCAGATTCGGTGGACGCCTATTTTGACACACTCAGACAAGCAATGACCGGTGCGCGTATAATGCAACACATTCGCTGTGCTCAATGGACAGTGGGCGTTCAAAGTAAAACGGAAATGAAATTGAAACAAAAACTAGCCAGGCTGATTCTTCGACGTCTTGGATGGACGGTGGTCGGAGTGGCACCGGAACATCCGCGTTGCGTGCTGATCGCCGCACCGCATACCTCGAACTGGGATTTTCTTTATATGCTGTTGTACGCAGCGGCATTCGGATTGAATGTGCGCTGGCTTGCCAAGAAATCTCTGTTCAATCCCCTAATGGGATGGTTTATGCGGGCGCTGGGTGGAATAGCAGTAGATCGCGATGCGGCGCACGGCGTTGTCAAAGAGCTAACCGAGGTATTTGCCCGCGAGTCCAGTCTGATGCTGGTGATTCCAACCGAGGCAACGCGGGCGCGAACGCCATTCTGGAAGTCGGGCTTTTATCGTATCGCCAAAGGCGCCAATGTGCCGATCGTGCCAACGTTTCTCGATTACAAGCTACGTCAGGGTGGCTTTGGACCCGCTCTGATACCGACCGACGACGTCACCGCCGATATGCAGCAATTGCGTGATTTGTATGCCGACAAAGTCGGTCTATACCCCGACCAGTTTGGGCCTGTGCGCTTGCGTGAGGAAAGTAGGGACGGCGCTGCGTGAAGTGTCGCGGGCATCTGGATGTGGAAGAATTTCGCGAGTCAGCTGTTTTTATATTTGCGCTTGCGCCATGTATCGAAAAAGGCATGTTATTCAAATAATGTTGTCACTAAATCAGCAATAAGTTTTTGCTTGAATCATGGCTGCCAGCAGATGGATATCCAGGGGTCTGGTGTTTACCGTTTTTTTTAAAAATTAAAAGACAGTTAAAGTGAAGACAAAGCTTACTGTCGTGGATGATGATGCAAATCGCTACACATATAAACGCGACGATTCAGAGGATCTGATCTTGAGGAGAAGTTTGTTGATGAGTTCATTATGAAGCCCCTTTAAAAGATAGTAAGGATCGTAAGCGATCCGCCAGCCACTGAATAGATGGTCTGGCGCGTAAGCGGGACAGTTGTCGCTCCCGAGGCTCAGAGTCATTGTCGCTCACCTTATAAGTCTACTCATTGGTCTGTTAATCGACGCCGCATTGACATAGGCACCGGTCGTAGAAAACTGTGTCCGAATCATTGGAACATTCTCTGAGCGGAAGATGAGGAAGGCTAGTAAAGAGTGGTGGGAAGAGAGAGGGAAACGTCAGTCGGAGCGGCAGAGCGTGTTTTTATCAAAGACCTGAAGATTGTGTTGCACAGTTGTAGAGCAGAAATATAAGGCGTGGCACAAGCTAAGTCTGCGTAAGTCGAGCGGTGCCGGTGCATCAAGAAGCACCGGGCAATTGAACCGGTGAAGTCTTAAATTCCTGATCGACTGCTAGCCGATCAGGAGATTTGGAAGAACTAAAGTTGGTCCTTAGTTACGGACAATTTCAATTCGCAACACGTCGTCGTCGGTAGCGAAGTTCCAGTTTCTGCCTGTCGGTGTATTCGTAATTCTGAATTGGCCTGCATGAGGGCTGATCTCACCGCGTGGAGATTCGAGAGGTGCTTCGACAACATCGATTAACTCACCGTCAGCATTTGTTCTGCAAGGAGGTGGGAAGAAAGAGTAAGAGTTATCCTGGTTTATACGTGTGCCTGCATCATATGGTCGTGCGAGTATGACTACCGGCTCGTTGCCGGCTGGCAACGCAACTGAGTCTGCACCAGAAATACCGTCATTGGTACAGATGAGCATGTTAACAGCACTGAACACCTGACCTGATTCAGTGGTCGTCAGGTTTAATGTAACTGAATCACCAGCTCCAAACGGGCCTGTGCCAGCAACACCGGCAGCACTGACTACGTCCGGGTTACTGCCAGCAAATTCGACTAGTGGAGCATTGTTGCCCATTTCAGCAATTACTTGAATTGCATCGCTCGCTACTTCACCCACCTGGAAAAGATGGACGGAAGGGTCGTGCAGCGCTACCACAGGCGGAGTCATCATTTGATTTTGAGTCAGGTTATAGAAAGTAACCTGAAATGAGCCCGGGGCTGAAGAACCGGTTTCACCTGTGCCGCCAGTGTCGTTGTCGTCGCCGCCATCCAGGCTAACAACAAGGTCGCCGTCGTCATTGACGGACAGATCGAGGCTTACATCTTCGCCGTTAGCCAGGTCAGTCTGGATGGTGCCGAGTGTATCACTGTCGCAGGCTGTCAGTGACAGTATCACTGCAGCGCTTGCTATACCGGTTGCCAGTCGATAGGGACTTCTAACATTTTTTTGATTCTTAGGATTTTTCATCTTAACTTCTATTCCAATAAATATAAGGGGGATTGAGTGAGGCTAATTACCCACTGGAGCGAAGTCTGAATTGAGAAGCTAACGATTTCTTAACTTTTGTATAACAGGCTGTGTTTACTGTAGAGCATTTTTAATGATGTGTGGCAGGTGTCACAAAGTCCTATGCGACAGCATAAGTAGTACGTTTTAAGATGAAAGTCTGTTAATTGAACCGACTGTTACAGAATCGTTCAATGACCTCATGCCCTGGTGTAGACGTATGCGAAGATTAAAGCCGGGTTAAAGTGCAATTGCTTTAATAGTGGTTTGGAATTACAGGTTGGGAGTGTGGTTGCCACCTGCATCATACTAAGGCTAACCATATCGCCGTGACGTTATGATAGTCAGGGTAGTTCATGTCACCACCACTATTGGCGTTGATTGTTTTTTCCTATTGCATAGCTGTGTTAGATTGAGATGACTCCTGTCGAAAAATACATTGTTGACATGACAAATCACACTGTGTTAATAACATGCGAAGACCGATCGTGAGCACCTTCTGAGTATTTAAAAATATAACAGGCAACTTGCAATGGATTCGAAGAAAAAAATCGTGGTAATTGGCGCCGGGTTTGGCGGACTGGCAGTAGTGCAGGGCCTTAAGAATGCTGATGCGGAGATCACGTTGATCGATAAGCGCAACCATCACCTGTTTCAGCCGTTGCTTTATCAAGTAGCTACGGCAGGTCTTTCGCCGGCAGATATAGCCTGGCCGATCCGGTCGATTTTGGCGAAGCAGGAAAACGTACGGGTTGTTCTGGGGGATGTTACAGACGTTGATGTAGACACAAAAAAAGTAACTACAGGGGTCGGCGACTATGATTATGACCACCTCATTATCGCCACCGGTGCGCGGCATAGCTATTTCGGAAATGACCAGTGGGAGCCTGCAGCTCCAGGGTTAAAGCGGATCATTGATGCTACCGAGATTCGCAAGCGTGTGCTGATTGCTTTCGAACGAGCCGAGACAGCCTGCGATGAGGCTGAGCGTCGTCGTCAGCTTACCTTCTTCATTATCGGTGGCGGACCTACCGGTGTAGAGGTAGCCGGTGCGATTGCAGAACTTGCCAATCACGCCCTGACAAAAGAATTCCGGTCAATCGATCCGGGGTCTGCACGCGTGGTACTGGCGCACGGGATGGATCGTCTTCTGCCCGCGTTTCCAGAGGATCTGTCAGCCTATGCTAAAGAAGCGCTGGAAAAGCTGGGGGTTGAGGTTATCCTCAATAAGCTTGTGTCAGTCGATGGAAGTCAGGGCGTTTCTATGGACGGAGAAGATACACCCGCAGCCACTGTGATTTGGGCGGCGGGCGTGTATGTTCCGCGTGTCTCGAACTGGCTAAATAACAAGACGGATCGAGCCGGCCGAATTCCGGTAGGTGATGACCTGATGGTCGAGGGTGTGCAGGATGTCTATGTAATCGGAGATGCTGCACTGGTTTCCTGGGGTGAAAATAGTGTACCGGGTATCGCACCAGCGGCAAAACAGGCCGGAGCTTATGTTGCCAAAGCGCTGCATGCAAAACTTGGTTCTGGCAGCGATCCCGGAGTTTTTAAATACAAGCATAAGGGAAATCTCGCGACCATTGGCCGAAACGCGGCAGTGGTTGATTTCGGTAAGCTGCGTTTCAAGGGACGATTTGCATGGTGGCTGTGGGGCGTTGCACACATCTATTTTCTAATTGGTGTCCGCGCGCCGTTTATAGTAGCGACGCAGTGGTTTTGGAGTTACATAACCTTCGGCAAGGGCTCGCGATTGATTACCGGGGTAATGCCTTTGTTTGACGTACCGAAAGAAAAGAAAGAAGAATAACAAAAGCATGGCCCGTATTATTCAGGAGGCCGCATGCGAATTTAACTTTTATGTTTTCACTTGAGACTTAACGCTGGCAGGCTTCGGATTTAACAGCCATGCTGGTGCAATACAAATGTTCCACATTTTTGTGATCGATCATTCAATCTACCGCCTGTTGGCGGTAGGCTGAACACTGTTATTGTGTTGAATCTTTAAGCAGGTTTCTGGCTAAGAGAATACTAACCCGCCATTGATATCGACATTGTTGCCTGTCATAAACGACGCTTCGTCTGAGGCAAGATAACAAACCAGATTTGCTACTTCTTCCGATGTTCCTTCGCGCTTGAGTGGTGTCGCCCTGGCAACGTTGGCCCTGACTTCATCTTTAGTAAACGTGTTATGGAAATCAGTATCAATCATACCCGGGCATAATGAGTTTACCCGTATGTCAGGGCCGAGTTCCTTTGCCATGCCACGTGTCATTGTGAGTACAGCGCCTTTCGACGCAGCATAGGCGATCGCGCCAGGGCCACCACCGTCACGTGCTGCTTGTGAAGCAATCGGAATAATAGACCCGCCAGCCGGCATATGAGGAAGCACTGCTCTGACAGCATGCAACAGGGATGTAACGTTTAGATCCATAACCGCCTGCCAGTGTGCAGGGTCCAGTTCTGGCAGGGTTTTTCTGGCAATGAGACCACCGGTCACATGGATCAGTAAATCCACTTTGTCAAAGCGATCTACCGTAGCCTTTACTAATGCATCAACCTGATCCGCCTGAGTCATATCTCCCTGCAGGGCGAATGCTGCACCGCCGTTAGTTTCGATCTCGCTGACCGCGGATTCAGCGCCGCTACTGCTACTGTGATAATTTATAGCTACGTTCGCGCCTTCTTTAGCTAAACGCATCGCACACGCGCGGCCTATGTCTCGACCACCACCGGTCACTAATGCCGTCTTACCCTTGAGTTTCATGAAGTCTCCAAAAAATTGTAGTTATAACCGCAACACCTGGAAGCGGGATGCACCAACTCAACGACGAGGTCGATTGGCGGTTGATTAAGAAATAAAAAAGGCTATTTGAATCCCGGCATCAGCAGTCTGGGCAGCCATAAGACGATGTCAGGAAACACAATGACGAGCAGCAGGATTACCAGCATGGGGGTCAGTATGATAGCGACGTCTCTGAGTACCGTAACTACATTAACCCTGGCTATAGAAGCCGAGATAAGCAGGCATAAACCGTAAGGAGGAGTGACTAGTCCGAATGCCAGAGACACAATGCCAATAATGGCAAAGACCACAGGGTGGATACCTGCCGCCGAAGCGACCGGAAACAATACGGTACCAAGTATGATGATGGCGGGTATTGCATCAATAAAAAGCCCGAAAAGCAGGAAAAATGCAGCAATTACCAGTGATGTGGCGATGTATCCAAGTTCCAGGTTGGTCATCACTCCGACCATCAGGCGTGGCACATTATAGAATGCCAGCATCCACCCGAATGCTGATGCTGTACCAATCGCAAACAACGATATTGAAGCGAAGCGGCCGGTTTCATACAAGATACCCGGGGTGTCCCTGAGTTTAATGGTTCGGTAAACAAATACACCCAGAAAGTAAGAATAAAACGCAGCGATAATAGCGCTTTCTGTCGGGGTTACTATGCCTCCGACAATACCGCCGATTACAAAAACCGGGGTCAATAATGCCAGGCTGGCTCCTTTAAATGCAGTCCAGAATTCTGCGAAAGTAGGTTTGCCAGTTGTGGGATAGTCGTACACGATTGCATACCCGTACACTGCACACATTAAAGCGGCGGCAATCATGAGTCCGGGGATTGCGCCGGCCAGAAACAGAGCCCCGACGGAGATTGACATAACCCCGCCCCAGACAATCATTAATATACTTGGTGGAATGATAACGCCCATCACTGAAGAGCACGCAGTGATTGCGACAGTGAAGCGTGCGTCAAACCCCTGTTTTTTCATTGCCGGTATCAGTATCTTGCCGCAACCGGCTGCATCTGCAGTCGATGATCCGGAGATTCCTGCAAACAGCATAGATACCATGACATTAACGTGACCCAGACCGCCGGGTAGCCAGCCGGTTAAAACAGTTGCCAGACCAATCAGTCGATCTGTTATCTTGCCGCTGTTCATCAAGTTGGCCGCCAGTAGAAAAAACGGTACCGCTAGTAGTATGAATGATGTATACGAGTTCAGCATTCGATCCATGATCAGGAACGGGGTGAGCCGCAGGTCGAGTGCGACAAGAGGGATCGTTGCTATTCCAAGTGCAAAGGCAACAGGAACGCGGGCTATCACCAGTGTGATAAAGCTGCCTAGCAAGATGAAGCAGGCTACGCCGGTTGAAATAATCATTGTGGTGTCGCCTTGTTACCGCTTAACCTGAATTGCTGAATGACCTGCCAAAGTCTGAAGAAAGAAAATGCTGCCCAGCAAAAGCCGACAAGGGGCACTGTAATGTATATGATGAGCATATTGACTTGCAGCATGACCGATGTCTGTATGGCGCCGAATTTCGCATAGCCAATGCCGTAGTAGGCGAATAATATTGAAAATATGCTCATGCATATAAGTACAAAAGAATCTTGCACAAGTTTGCCAAGACGGCTTGTAGCGTCGGGTATAACGCGTACATCGAAATGAGTTCCTTCCCATACCGCTATGGTGGAACCAAGCATAACCGTCCAGACGAACAGGAAGGTTGCCAGTTCTTCGGTCCACAAATACACGGGAATTATGCCGGTGTATCGAGCCAGCACCTGCATCGTGACAGGAATAATTAGCGCGCCGACAAGGCACCCGACAGCGATGCGTAATAGCTGGCAGAGTGCTTCGAGTGATTTTTCTAACATCCGGGATCCTGTAATCAAACAACGCACTGTCACATGTGGGGCTGGCCAGTGCAGATTCGAGATTCTCCGCAATCCTGACCCGGGTTCTTCAAGAGAACGACAGCACCGCAGACCAGACTCTGTAAAAACAAATCCCTGGGTGATATGCCGCCATAATTATGAAGAATCCGGGTTAAGCGGATTGCGAAGAAGGATAACCGGCTGTTCTATTGGTAAGCCGGTATAGAATTTACTTGGAGCGAATTGCCTTGAGCAGACCTTCTGCTTCAAGCTCTGCGGCATAGGCATCCTGCACCGGTGTTACCAGGTCAAGTAGCTTGCTTCGATCTGCGAAGTCGTGGACTTCAATTTGACCGGCAGTTTTCATCTGGTCGAGCTTCAGTGCGTCTTCTGAGGATTCAATACCACGACCATAGTCACCTGCTTCCTTACCCGCTTTTAACACAATAGCTTGAAGGTCTTCCGGCAGCTTACGGAAAGTTTTTCCACTCATGATGATTGGACGAACTGTGATCGAATGCTGTGTCAGTGTGATGTGTGGTGCTACTTCAAAAAACTTGTATTGAAGCAAGCTGGCGGATTCGTTTTCGAGGCCGTCAACAACGCCGGTCTGGATTGCGTTGTAAACTTCTGAATAGGCTATCGCTGAAGGTGCAGCAGTTATCGCTTCAAAAACACGCGCCTGAATGGGTGCTCCCATTACACGCATCTTATGACCACCAAGTTCATCAAGGTTAGAGATCTTTTTATTGGAAATCAGGTTTCGTGTACCGCCGCCTGCGTAACCAATGATCACTAAATCTGCCTTCTCAAGTAGCTCTTCTTCCAGAGGCTTTAATACATCTGATGACAGCACTGCATTCCAGTGATCGAGATCGCGAAACACAAAAGGCATGTCCATTAGTGGCAGTGATGGTGCGAATCGAGCCAGATTTGATGGCGCGATGATCGCGTAGTCGATGGCAACACCCTGGGTAAGGAAGTTGACGTAGTCAGGCTCGATGCCCAGCTCACTGTTGCCGCGCAAATCAAAAGTAACCTTCTCATCTGCCTGTTCGTTAACCAGTTCGGCAAATTTTATAAGCGTCTTGCTGTAAGCGTGCTCGTTGTCGAACAGGCTGGTACCGCGCAAGGTGAGATCTGCCGCACTGGCTGAGTTCATCACCCCCAGGGTGGCAAGACCGGCAATTGCTGCACAGGTTATCTGGCGTCTGAATTTATTGATCATTGAATCCTCTCCGTTGCCCTTTGGACCATATTAAGTGGGTTTTGGGGAGAATCTTCCTGCTGGATATTGATTGCTGCCAGTCAAGGAAGATTTCCCAGTCGCAAATGTATACTAGTATGCTACTTGGGGGCAAGGTTTATTGTCGCGAGGAGTACCCGCTTGCGCGCCAAAGCGAGATTGGAGGGGATCTAGCATGCTGGTTTGGCGGAAGATTCAATCTGCGCATGAGTTTTATGCCGCGATCGGCAGTCACGCTAGCGATAATTGATTTGCGATAAAGCGAAACGGTGCTGGCAGGATTTACCGTAAAACGCGTCCGATAACGCGCTTACGCTTGCTGCCACTGTGATTGTGCGGCAAAGTGCCTTATGCCGCACAATCACAGTGGAGTGGTCAGGGCGAGGGTTGGTGCCAGTGATCAAGTCATTGAGAGTTTATTCGGCGTACAAACTTAAGCCCGCGCCAGTCCCGAATGGCTTGACCACGCTGCCTCTTATTACATTGTTCTGATAGGCAGCTGTTGTGCCGCTGAACAAGTGAGTATAAGTACCGTCTCCGTGATCGGTAGTTTCAAGTGTTGCACCGTTCAGGTTCAAATTGGGGATGGTTGGGTATTCAACATTTTCTACCAGCGCTTCCCACCTTACGGTGCTTCCAGTTGTATTTCGGACTTGAAGATTAAATGGAATGTATTGCTGATCCTGAAAATTGTCACTGACTACTTTTCCGGCTGCATCTGGCAGTGTTACCGCTGTGGTATCAGCAACCGCCTTATAGATGGCAGATGCATCGTTATTTTTGTATCGATACCAGTCCTTACTTTCAGTGCCGCCACTTTGTACCCAGTCAGAGAAGTCGGGATAGGCCTTACTTATATCAACAAATTCTTCCGGGTAGTCGATATGATCCGGGATGTCGATTATCCATGGCAGGTTGTTCTGCGAAACATAGAATCGTTCAACACCATCGGTTGAGTCGTCTCCCGTTCCGAACATACTGCTATCCTGCCCTTGTGTCGGTGGCATGTAGGGTAGGTGAATCTCTAAATTTTTTACTACACCGTTGTCTGAATAGAATTCAGAGGTCAGTGCGTTAGCTCGGGTATAGCCCTCTATATTCGGGTCAATTTTGTGCGCAAACAAAAACGGATTGTATGGCGATTTCAGCATTTGTTCCTGAGGGATTGCATTAGCAAATGTCAGGTCCAGTTTGAAATCGGTAACGGGGTGGGCCGGACAGTCGGACATGGTGTTGTAGGTCCAGCAATCGGCTCCGCCCTGGTAAGTGTAGGCCCAGCTATCACTGAATATTTGATAGGCCAGGTAAGTCGAGTCTGTCAGAGGTTGTACTGGTTCGCCGTTGAGTTCTGCGATTTCAATGTTATCTGTGAATACCTGATCTCCCAGAGATACCGCAAATCCATTGTGAAAAGCAGCGCCGCGTGCTTCGAGGCGATATTCGATACTGATATCCTTCACCTGCTTCAGGCCATTGTATACTTCGCGAGTGCGATAACGGACAACCATGTCATTCATGTCAAAGTCGCCCAGCAATGGCCAGTTGTCTTCAGCCAGCAGCGTGCCCCAGGTAGTTTCGCCCGGATAAAAACTTTCGAACGCACGATCGGGATCGTTGTCGTCGATATCTTCAGACGCCAGCACTCCGTCATTGTCAGCATCTGGCGGGGCTATCACTTCATCGCTGGTGTCTGGAATTTGATCACCGAATGCCAGAGCATCAGCAGGAAAGACATCGATTTGCATGATCAGGTCATTGTAGTCTCTGTCGCTTCTGCCGGAGTCGAAGTTGATATCTTCTACAGCTACCCACAGTCGTTGTGTGTTTGTTACCTCATTGACTTCACCTGCGATCAACAGCATGTGCTTGCGATCAGTCTCGTCATGTTCCGGGTTTAAGGCGTCTACGGAATAGAAATGGTTGTCTGGTGATCCGTGTCCCTGGTTTTGCGACCAGCCGTTGGCTGCAAGCCAAAAGCCAATGGAATCATCGCCGAGAGCCGGGTCAAGCTCGCCGAGTGAAACGGAGTCGCCGGATGACAGGTAGCCGCCACTGCCGCGGTAGGATGCGTTGGGGAAAAGAATTCTGGTCGATTCAACTTCCGCAGTGCTGGTGGGTTCTGTAGCCGAGTTGTAGGTAAAGAAGCCAAAGCTGTTTTGGTAGCCCGCGCCTTCGTGCAGGAAAGTGACAATTACATTGGCTTTTGAATTAAATATCAGATTGTTCAGTCGGGTATCTGACTGTAAATACTTTTCCGGCGCTGTCCTGCCTTCTATAATGAGTTCGTTAAGCCTGTTCAGTTCTTCTTTGGAGACTTCAGAGGTGCAAAGCACGGGACCATTGGCGTTAAAAATATCACATGCGTGTCGTTGGGTTTCAGGCATATGACCGTAGGACCGGTGATAGTAGCTATTGAACGGGGTCAGATAAAAGTCCAGAGATGCCTGGTCACTGAAAAGGGCGTTGGGTTCATCCTTAAGCAACAACCCGCTATCAAGGTTGTCTGGATCTATCTGTTCGTTCGTCTCTGTTCCCATCCCTGGTGGGCCAAACACCCAGGCGGCATTTCTAACACCCGCCTCATTGGCAGAAAGTGGCACTATTGCACTGTTTGAAACACCAATCAGATTGGTCTTTACGTAAAGATTACTTGCACTAACGGCATGTCCGGGCGCTTGCAGCGTAGCGTTTACAGCCCCGTTGTTGTCGGAGATTCCAGAAAATAGTTTTGTCGCTAAAAGCAAGTCGGCGTCTGAAGGCTCGGTGCTGCTACTGTCCGTTGTTGTGTCGGGCATGGCGTACACTGTAACTCCCGTGCCCGGGGATATCTCCCCCTGTGCATCCAGAAGTACCAGTTCAATTGTTATGTCATTATTATTCGACCAATCGAATTGCTTCGGTACTGAAAGATCAGTGGTATTCAGCGCTGGCGTAGCAATATGATCAGTAGCTGCTGCCAGTTCAGGTTCTAATGGGGTTATATTTTCTTCCAGCTGACTGCTTTCGCTCCCACAGGCGGATAACAGAACCGTGACCGAACAAGCTGTGATTAGAGACCGGTAATTTACATATTTCAAATCGACAATACCTCATTAGGGTTGCAGCAGAACATGCGTTGTATTACTCGTGATGGGGCGGTGTATCGGCATGGACGGGTTTCAAATTGATGCGAAAAATGTGACCGCTTCTAAATTTGTGAAAGTTTAAGTGCTTATTCAACTAATATCGCTTAGCGCCCGAAGGTTGGGTCTCCGGCCCAGGTCACCGAGTTTTAGCAATGGGGGCTCTCTGATGACTTTTGTTATCGGGTTATCCGGCAGGTAGGAAGTTATAAAGATATCTATGATCATCACCTTGGACCCAATACGATATTCAATCTTTCCAGAGGGCTTAATGATCTGCATATCAGCGGAGGACTACATTATCCTCTGCCAATCATACAAGCGCGACAACGCACCAAACGACAGGGGCGCAACTATTTACCCGTGTATCGTTTGATCAGTAAGCCAGCGCTTGAACGCTTCTGTATTATCACCATTAATATGACTGGCTGATTGTAAGAATGCGTAGCCGTAACCTGTGAGAGTGTCGGTAAATGGTGCTGTTAACAGGTGATTATTAATTTCATTGAGCATTAATTCATCAGCCAGAATGAATCCTTGCCCGTCGATTGCTGCCTGAACTCTCACATTGGCGTCGCTTATTACGCGACGCGGGTTTGGCAGTGCCAAAGATGGCTGTCCTTTGCTGCTTGCATCCAGCCACTCTTGCCATAAGTCCTGCTGGCGATCTTCACACAGGAGTGGTATTCGAGCGAAATTTTTATCCAGTATGCAGTGATTTTTATTGTTGGTATCGAAGTCGGGCGCGTGCTGTTCCAGTAGCTGAGGACTGACTACCGGGTACAGTGGCATAGGCAGTTCGGCAAATCGATTGCGATCGGGCTTATTTCGGATCGGTCCCCATCTTATCGCAAGGTCGACATCTGCCAGTTTGAAATCTGCAGAGTTAACTGAGTGTTGTAGTAGTACGGACACCTGTGGAAACTGTGCGTTGAAGGTGCTGATGTGCTGTGACAGCCAGCGTGCCGCGACGTAGGTGGTTGCAGCCACTGTGACTGCAGATTGTTGCTGGTCACCCTGCAATCGCTCTATTACATCTTCCAGCCCGGAAAAAAGGGATTGGGTGGATTGCAGCAGCATCTGGCCTGATTCGGTCAAAAATACTTGCCTTACGGATCGTTTAAACAGGGCGCATTGCAAATGAGCCTCTAGTTTCCGAATCTGATAACTGACGGCGCCTTTGGTAATACACAGTTCATCTGCCGCCAGGCTGAAGCTCAGGTGGCGTGCGGCAGATTCGAAGGCCTTCAGGCCGTCCAGCGGAGGCAAGTGGTGTTTCATGGCGCTATTATGGTTTAAAAATATTCAACCATAAAGCAGAATATTGGTTTGTCATTTCGCCTGAATTATCTAAAGATAGCTGAAAACTTATGGAGATTTTGCATGAATCAGGCGGTTAAATCTCACGCCCGTGTAGTAGTGATTGGTGGTGGCATAGCCGGGTGTTCTACGTTGTATCATCTAACGCGTGCCGGCTGGACAGACGTAGCGCTGGTCGAGCGCGATGAGCTGACTTCTGGCTCGACCTGGCACGCTGCGGCACAGGTGACCCAATTCGGTGGTAATCAAACCATGATTGGTCTGAAGCGCCACAGCATTGATCTGTACCAAGAACTCGCCAATGATGCAGACCATCCGTTTGCTTATCACATCACCGGCGGCATGCGGACGGCGTATACACGTGATCAGTTAGATACCTATCACTACCATGTCGGGATGGCGCTTGGGATGGGTGTGGAAATGGAAGTGATTGATGCGAAAGAAGTGGGCATCCGTCACCCACTGTTGCAGACGGACGGTATTCTGGGGGCCTGGTGGGACCCACTCGATGGCTATATTGATCCGGCGGGGATTACCCAGGCGCTGGCGCGTAAAGCTCGCGAGGCAGGTGCTGATGTTTATCGATTTAATCCGGTGGAAAGTATTACCCGTAACTCAGGTGGTGAATTTGTTGTCCATACCAAAAATGGCGATATCACCTGCGAGAAAGTGGTGAATGCCAGTGGTTACCGAGTCAATGAGGTTGGCCAGATGCTGGGTGTACAGCATCCGGTAACGTCTATGGAGCATATGTATTTTCTGACCGAAGCCATACCGGAGATCGAAGCACTTGATTTTCAGGTGCCGATAATTCGTGATCCATTTGATGATTTCTATAGTCGTCAGGAGAAAAAAGGTTTATTGGTTGGCGTCTATGAACAAGGGTGTAAAACTTTTGGTATGGACGGCATTGATCCTGAGTTCACGCAGGCATTGTGTCCGTCAGACCTTGATCGCTGTCTTGATAACATGGAGGGTATTTTTAAACGATTGCCGGCCCTGCAAGATGCGGGAATTCATACTGTGGTTAATGGCCCGATTACTTATACCATTGATGGTCTGCCGCTAGTGGGGCAGGTTCCGGGAGTAGAAAACGCCTATTGTATTATCGGCTTGCGAGCAGGTATTGGCGAGGGCGGCGGCCACGGAAAAATTTTAGCTGACCTGATTGTACATGGTGAGTGCGAATGGGATGCCTGGTGTCTTGATCCACGGCGTTTCACGCAATATGCAAATACGGAACACACGTGTTTGAAAGCCATTGAAGATTACCAAAATGAATTCCATTACCACATGCCGCACGAACATCGACCGGCATCGCGGTTGGCACGTACTACGCCTCTATATGCCACGCTTGATCAGCTTGGTGCAGTATGGGGAGTGGTCAATGGCTGGGAGCGAGCGCTGTGTTTTAAACCTGCTGATCAGCCAGATTTTAAAGATCAACACAGCTTCCGATTTACTGACACAGAGCAAGTGGTGGCGCAAGAGGTAAAGGCACTAGGTGAAAATGTTGGTGTGATGGAAGTGTCTGGATTTAATCGGCTTGAAGTTTCTGGTGAAGGTGCTGCTGCCTTTCTTGAACATCTTATTTGCGGCAGGTTACCTGCGAAAACGGGTAAAGTTAATTTATGTTATCTGCTCAATGAAAACGGTCATGTTTTAAGTGAAGCGACGATTGCCAGGCTGGGTGATGATCACTATTGGTACGGGTCGGCAGCAGCGGCGGAATGGCATGATCTTGATTGGCTGAATCAGCATAAGCCTGCTTCGGTCACTATCACTGAGATGGCCTCAAGCCATACTATTTTGGTGGTGGCGGGGCCACGCTCACGTGAGCTATTGCAGGGGCTGTCTCCTCGTGATGATTGGTCGCGTCAGGCGTTTCCGTGGATGTGTGTAAAGCAAATGCATCTTGGTCATGCCAGTGTTACTGCCATGAGTGTCAGTTTTTCCGGTGAGCTTGCGTATGAGTTGCATATACCTAATGAGCAACTTTATCTGGTGTGGAAATTAATTAATGATGCTGGTGAAAACGTTGGGTTAAGTCACTTTGGTTTGTACGCGACAGAATCTATGCGTATGGAAAAAGGATATCGCCACTGGAAAGCCGATCTACTGTACGAGCGCAACCCGATAGAGTCTGGTCTGGATCGTTTTGTTTATCTGGATAAGGAAAGTTTTATCGGTAAATCAGCGTTACTGAAAGAGATTGAACGCGGTAACCAAAAAGAATTTGTCGTATTGACTGTAGACTGTGATCAAGCCGCAGCGCATGGCGGTGATTCTGTTTATTGCAACGAAAAACTGATTGGGACAGTATCTTCCGGTGGTTATGGCCATCGTGTAAAACGCAATATTGCTTTTGCTTATGTTAATCCTGAATATGCCGCACCCGGTACGTCGTTAACAATCGGAGTGTTGGGTAAGCAGTACGAGGCCGTCGTGACGGAGCCCTGCTTGTTTGATGCCGAAAATAAATTGGTTCGGCAATAAGTTGATTGTCTTTTCCATCTATAGCGCACAGTAGAAAAATCTCATGAGTTCTAAACCACGACGCCGAGGTAAACTTAGCGCACGTCAGGCAATGCATGCAAAGCGTGCCGCCGCGCCAGAGATTAATCCGTGCCCGCCTGGTCCGGCGGGCGGGCAGTATAAACCACTGACTGATAGCGATATCGATCAAATTTATCGTACTGCATTGCGTATACTGGCAGAGTTAGGTATGGGTGAAGTGCCCCCGGCGTTGATGCAAAAAGCACTTGAGTGTGGAGCGCAGACTAATAGTGCCGGACGCTTGTGTTTTCCAGTCAGCATGGTAGAGGACATCATTGCCGGAGCATGCCGGGACTTTGTTTTTTTTGGTCGTGATCCCAAACATGATTTTGAGATTGGTGGCGATAAAGTTCGATTCGGGACTGGTGGCGCGGCAGTTCAGACACTTGATCTTGATACTCATACGTATCGTGCTGCCACACTGAAAGATCTATATGATTTCACCAGACTTGCTGACACCTTAAATAATGTCAGTTGGTTTACGCGTTGCTGTATCGCCACTGATATCCCTGATAATAATGACCTTGATTTTAATACCGCCTATGCATTAATCAAAGGCACCAATAAGCCAATTGGTACCAGCTTTACTGTTGCGGACACGGTTGACCCGATTATTGATATGTTTGATATCGCACTTGGAGGGGAGGGTAAGTTCAGGGAGCGGCCATTTTGCAAAGCTCACATCAGTCCGGTGATATCCCCGCTACGGTACGGTGAAGATGCGTTTGATGTAGCGCTGGCGTGTATCAGACGCGGTGTGCCACTTAATAATATTATTGCTGCGCAGTCTGGTGCGACCGCGCCTGCCACGATTGCCGGTATGCTTGCTTCAACACTTGCTGAAACGCTGGCCGCGCTGGTGATGGTTAATGTGTTTGCCCCTGGCTATCCAATGATCTTTTCAAACTGGCCGTTTGTGATTGATCTGCGTACCGGTTCTTTCTGTGGAAGCGGCGGTGAAATAACCTTGCTTAATGCGGCCTCTGCACAGCTGTCAAATTTCCTGGGTTTGCCATCCGGTGCTGCCTGCAGTATGAGTGATTCCAAAGCGGTAGACGCGCAAATGGGTCTTGAAAAAGCTATGTCATCACTGGGTGTCGGTTTATCCGGATGCAATATGGTGTATGAGTCTGTAGGTATGACGGCTAGCTTACTTGGTGCTTCTTACGAGGCAATGGTAATTGATGATGAAATGTTATCGCAGGTATACCGTGTCCTGCGTGGAATCGAGGTAACTGAGGAAACACTCGGTTTTGAAGCTATTGAAGCGTGTATTGATGGAGAGGGGCATTTCCTTGGCGGGCAGCACACCATTGAAGCGATGCAGCGTGACTACTTTTGGCCCAGTAAGCTAACCGATCGTGCCGCACCAGCGGTGTGGGAAGAGGAGGGTGCATCAGATATGTGGCAACGTGCCAATGTGCAGGTGCGTGAAATACTGGATCGCCACCGGCCAGAGCATATTGACACGGTAGCTGATCGAAAGATTCGTGACAGGTTTAATATACTACTGTAGCTGCCGGTCATTGGCTTTGATGGGCTGACGGCACTACCCTGAAAAAAACAATGTAATCGATAGCGGCCACGGTTTGCTTGTCTTGCTGTGAACGAGCCAGAGCCGTGGCCAAATTTGTAGTTAGGCGGATTAAGCCACCTGGCTTTCCACGTATTCGATCAGTTTATTTCGATCAACATGAAAGTTGTTATAGACAACCACGCCTTCAGGGTTGATCAGAATAAGCCATGGTGTGCCGCCGGTTCGGTAGTGTCGCATAGTGACGGGCCGTGCATGGGTGTCCGGATTGCCTGGATCATGTCCCATTACAATGGGCAGGTCGTAGCGCAGCTGCAATTTGCGAACATCGTCGATTGTGTTGCTTCTGTATCCTTCAAACACGGTTTGAATAGCTGCAATGGCAACTTTAGGATGGTCGTGAAACTTTTCGGAGAAGGCCTGCAAAGTTGGAAAGCCGCTGCTATGGCACCCTGGGCACCAGTTTTGAAAGCATTTCAGGAATACCCACTTGCCGCGTGATTCCATCACCGAGAAGCTGCTCGGCTCGCCATCGGCGTCTATCCAGTAGTCGATGTCGATTTCCGGTGCTTCTGAACCCTCGATACCGCGGGTGGTTTGCCCATAAACATTACCGCTCAAAGCAGAAGACAATGCCAGCGTGCCCGACACTGCGCCCGCTTTTTTCAGGAAACTGCGGCGCTTGATGAGAGTATTCATGGTTCTATTCCGTGTTGGCTGGCAAATTCGGCGACTTTTACCATTTCGCCGGGTTACCGATGTTGATTGACTCTATGACTGGCTAACGACCGGCGCATGCAGATGATTGCAACTGCCTGATTGTGGCTGTGCCGTGTTGCTGTACCGGATAAGCAAGCGAGCGTGGTAAGTGTTCATCTGCAGAGTGGGATAGTCTATCTCTGCAGGAGTTCCCCTGGCGGGGGCCTTCATTTTTGAAAAGACCAAAAACGGAAGCAAAAAGTCTTTTTGCGGCTATTCAGCCCTGCGGGTGCCTGCGGCATTTTGAGAGTGATCGTGCAAGTGGATAGCGCTTGCCCATCCATGGCTGACAGCGCTCTTTGCGCCATTCATGGCGCGCCGACCCACTAGC
>CAZNOB010000104.1:0-4609 GCA_964574535.1 uncultured Granulosicoccaceae bacterium
GACACCGACGACTCCACTGATGGATCCGATGACACTGACAGTGACACCGACGACTCCACTGATGGATCCGGTGGCACTGATGGATCCGGAGGCACCGACGACGGTACAGATGGCTCCGATGACGACAATGGTTCCAGTGGCACAACCAACCCTACCGGAGACCCATCCACCACAGAGGTTGCGTATCTTGAACCACCCGATTGGTTACTTGGCATGTGGCGCGGCACTGACTCAAATGGCATGTCACAAACAGCATTCGCCATCGCACGGGATATTGGCATCGGTAACACAGGAACTGCAATTCGCGCTTATTCAACAATTCCGAATGTCTGCCTGCACCTGGCAGAAAGCAGCGATAGTGTTTTTCAATACACCATCTGGTACCCCACCGAAAACGGTGAAGAAATCATTATCAATGAAAAGTGGATAAACAATGGTGATGGCAGTTTGTTGTACATAGTCTCGGGCCAGCGAGAGGACCAGTTCATCATGTACAAAACGGATGCCAGCAACTACCTGACACCTCCATTATGGCTGCAAGGCAGATGGGAAGGTGCTTCAGCCGACGGGGGAGCTACTATCGTAGCTGATATCAACACAGGAAATATCACCGTAGGTGAGTTGGGGGGAAGTCGCACCAATTTGTTCGAACTTGCCGACCAACCCCAAAGTGTAGTTAGAGTAAATCAGGATGATGGACGGAACTACTCTGTGACTGTAATTACCCCATCGGACACCGTCAGTAATACATTTGCAAGTACCGGCACCAATACATTGAACTACACCGGATCGGCAGGTGAGGCATCAATGACAAGACAGTAGTAAAGCATCAATGACTTAAACAAAAAAACAGTTCAACGAGTTAAGCCTGAGCCTCGACAATCAATCGATCGTCGGGGCTTTTTTTATTTTATTCATTTGATTTTTTATAGCTAGAGCTCATCCAGAAACAGGTGCGTAGCGAGAATCACTGAGGTGCGTGAGATTTTACCGACTACATGTGGGCGTTTAGGGTCACACAAACAACCAGCAGTGGTTGAACGCGCTCTTTGCGTCATCCCTGGCGCCCACCGATCCTCTTCCACATTCACTCTCAAAAATGATTAAATGCAGATAAATTCAAGAGCCAACGCCTTATCCGGGCTTGTGCCCGATATTGCAGATGCCACGTTAACCAGGTGTCGCATAAAATCTCGAGTTCAGAAGCATATAGAGCGGTATATAAGGCGCTGCACGGAATTTTTACTGGATTGAACCTGGTCATCATTTAAGTGAGATTCAGAAAGAGTGAGTACAGCGCCTTAGATGCAGCTAGAGAAGCTGCTATAGAGGCAGCGCAGCGGTTCTGGGCCGGAATTTTATGCAACTCCTGGTTAATCAAGCTGCTGTAAAAGCTTGCCACTCAGACCACCTGTTAACCTGGCGTGTTCTTTAAGTGCGGCTCGGCCGCCAGCAGCATAGACTGCCGCTGCATTCAGTAACTCACCCAGCTGTTGTGCACTGTTGTGGTCAAGCTGGCAATGCGCACCGCCGCTGAGTTTCGCAAACTGCTTAAACGCACTGGCCGCTGCGATGTCATAGCCTTCCTGAAAAATAAACAGTGGCACGCTCAATAACTTAAGTTGCCCGGCAAGCGCACCCAGCTTATCGACAGATTCCTCCATGCAATCGCCCACATAGACCATCGCATCAACCTGTCCGTCCCGTGCTTCAGTCAGGGTGTGCTTAAATACTCTTTCAATCTGGGTCTGGCCCGCCAAACAAGTAACCGATGACATCAAGCGCAATAAATCCATCGGATTCGAAAGCCACTTCGACGATTTACATTCCTGATAACCGCGAAAAAAAACCAGTTGTAACTCAAGTGATCCGATCGCGCTACTCTTCGCAAACATATCACCCTGTAGCTTACACGCCATGTCCCAGGTTGCCGCCCGACTGGCCGTGGCATCCATTGCGAAAACAAGCCGGCCCGATCGATCACCTTGATGCTTTTGCGGCATCTGGTCCAGCTTTTCAAGAAACTCGGACACCTGGCCAGAGGAGGCTGATTTATTAAGTTGTCCCGATTTTTTGCTCATGGGCTCCAGCTTATCGCAATCTGATGGTATTTTTCACATCGATATGTCTCAAGAAATACAATACAACAATACCGACTATCAGGTGACAGATGTCTGCCTCAGCCCACTGACACACTGGTCCACTATCGCTTTAATCGGCTGATCTATACTAACAGTGACTACGTTTGACTCATTACGTGGATCTTCCAGAGTTGCAAACTGACTATCGACGAGCGCTGCCGGCATGAAATGATCCGCACGAGCGGACTGTCGCCGGGTGATCAATTCCCTTGAACCATATAAATAAACAAAACGTAAAGTAGAAAGGTCTTGTGCAAGCCGCAGCCGATAACTGAGCTTTAGTGCAGAACAAGCTATAACGACCGATTGATTATTAGCAACCATAGCACTCGATTTGTGCCGAATGATGTCGAGCCATGGCCAGCGATCGTCATCAGTCAATGCGATACCCGCCGACATTTTCTCTATATTTGCCGCAGGATGCAGATCATCTCCATCGCAAAATTCGGCCTCTAAACGACTTGCCAGTTGCACACCAACCGTGGATTTGCCACTCCCACTGACTCCCATAACGATAACGCATTGCGGTGTCAGGCCTGTCATCAGCGCGTTTTCGTCAGCATTCCAGACTTATAAGCCATCGTGTATGACACGAAACCCTACTGTTCTGTCGCGAAATGATGGTACTTCATTGCCACGATAACTTGAACGTGCAAAGTCTGCTTCGTTGTACCAGGAACCACCACGCATTACATGGCGTTTACAACCCTGGATGAAAACTGCCGCTGCATTGTCTCCGCGGCCAAAGTAGTTATCAGTCCAGCAGTCTTCTACCCATTCCCACACATTTCCATGCATATCGTAAAGGCCATATTCATTCGGGGAAAAGCTACCCACGGGCGTCGTGCTAACCCCGCCCAATTCGCTCTCACAGCCTGCACAGTTGGCGACATTCAGTAGTTCTTCGCCCGAATAAAAAGGCGTCACGGTACCTGCCCGCGCAGCGTATTCCCATTGAGCTTCAGACGGCAGTCGATAATTTTTACCCGTTCGAACGCTGAGCCACTGCGTATACCCCTTAGCATCATGCCAACTGATATTGGTCACTGGTCGATTATACTCGTCGGCCTTAAACTGTGGCACTAGTAGATTGTTGTCGATCGCATAGACACGATACTGCTCCATGGTAATTTCATGCTTAGACATACTGAAAGCCTCTATCGATACCTCGCGCATCGGCTTTTCATCTTCAGCGCCAGCTTCACTACCCATCACAAATTTACCTGCCGGTATAGCAACCATCACCGGCGCTACAAATTCAATACTGTCCATACGCGGCGATTCTGATGGCAATTTTTCAATTTTCCTGGAAGCATCAGCATAGTTCTCAATGACCGATTTACTTGTACTCCCCTCACCGGAGCGCTCAGTTGCATCAACAATCGCTTCCTGCAATGCCTGCTGCCCCTTTACATTCTTATTGAGCCGAACTGCAGACTGAAGACGCTGAAGCGCTAAATCGGTCTGCCCATTTTTAATAGCTGCTCGCCCCAACACCATGTACACACGCGAGATATAGGTTTCACCGTTAACCGAGTAATCGTGCGTAGGTAGTATTTCACGCAATTCTCTTATTTTTTGTAAAGCATTATTGCCTTTCGGGCGCATCAATCTGCGAGCTTTTAAATCAGCCGTGATACCGTCGACTAAAGCTTTCTGCTCACTGGTAAAAGTCTCGGTGCTAGTCTGCTTCGGGGGGTTGTCCACGGGCAATGTGATGGCTTGCGGAAGGTCTGAGGTTTCACTAAAACAAACCTCTCCTTCACATTCATTCTGGCTGCTGGATGGAGTGACCATCAAGGTAGCAGTTAACCCGGTTAACAATAAAACAGACAACCTGGCCAGGCGCTTTGGATGGGTCTTCACTCGGATCGGGACTCGCTATCAGGTTGAGCAGTGCAGCAAATTTCACAACTGTGAACGGCCCGATATTGTACCTCGTAGATTCCCTGTGCGCGAGCAAAGCCGCTCATTTAACGTTCTAATGACCCGACACAATTACTTGCAGATGTTTTGTTGACCAGGGTTAAGAAAGCGACCACTACCGGAAGGCATACCCGGCCAGCACTGGCGTCAGCCCCCGATATTCAACCCGATAACTGCTGCACAGAGGGCTTGGGCGCAGCTGGCTTGGGTTTGATCTTAATCCCGAGACGTTCCAACTCGCGCTGCAGCGCCTGCACATCCCAGGAACCGGCAATATAATGCCGTGGAAAAGTAACCCTGACTTCCTCAAGCCAGAATGCAGGTTGCAAATGCCCGGGAATCCAGTCTGATATCAGCCGATGCCCGACAATCTTAACCTGGTCTTCGCTCACCTGAATGCGTTTGAGCTGAATGGACTGCCCGCGGTGATGACCGACAGGCATCGCCTCAACCGCCAACCGATCCATTAAGGCAGCCGGAATCCTGACCAGCCTGCGGTGCAGACTTTGGGTTGCGGTGACATGAATCTCGACCTCGGCCGG
>CAZNOB010000104.1:4709-19122 GCA_964574535.1 uncultured Granulosicoccaceae bacterium
AAAAAGACCAGCCACCCGTGTATTACAATTTTCATTTTGATTCCCCATCGGCTATTGGCGCATTATCGGGTGCAGCCTCGGGTTGGTTAATTTGATGATTTTGATCTGGCTGGGTGAATTCCCCCGCGCAAATCTGTTGTACACCTGCCACCAGATGTTGCTCAGCGAAGACGGCCAGCCTGGCGCTACGACTAATCCTGTATTCTTTCAGATTACCCTTGTTAAAAGCCTGATACTGCAATAAGCCATAGCGGTCAGCCAACACCGGCAGTGTCCGGTTAAGAAGCCTCTTGCGCGCATTGCCCCGCTGATCTGCACTTGAGTTGCGATTAATCATCGCATCAACTAAACCGCCAGCGGTGTAGGCTTGATTATTCAACAGGCATAGCAAGCAAATAACGGATGATTCGGACTCGCGCAGAATGCCAAGGTTTTTGAGCTCTGCCTTGTTTTCAGCCAAAGGTTGAAGCTGGCACTCATCGTAGAGAAACATCTCCACCTCACTCCACAATGAAAACATCAACGCCATTTGAGCTATCTGAGATGAACCGTTAAAAGGAGGTACTTCAATTTGGCTTGCTGTCTCCGCTTGCCATTGAGTGTTTACGCCAAGCGACACTGAAATCGGTCGCGATGCGAACGGCTGCGAGTCCCCCAGTGAGGACTGCGGGTTTTGCTGCTCCTTCTTAACCGCTGTATTTGGCATACGAAACTCGTATTTGTTTTTTTATACTGTTATAGCTGGAGTTTATCTGCAATTTATCAAGCCACAAGCCGGTAAATTTTACCCACCACCGTATTTTATTTATTGATTTCGACGATAAAAAACCCGACAAACCTATTCATGAGCTCTGCCGGGTTATTTGCATCAATGACTAATACTGCACTGTCAGAACCGCTATTCAGCCAGGGTTAAGGCAGTGAAAAGCGGACTATTGTTGCGATGAATCAACACCGCCACGGGATCACCTGCAGGAGCTTCCCTGACCAGAGTCGCCAGCGTCTCAACACTGTCTACCGCCTGCTGGTTAAAGGACACCAGAATATCGTCCTTAACGATACCAGCCAAAGCGGCGACACCCTCTGGATCAACCAAAGTCACAATCACACCTGATTCCACATTATCCAGTTCACTACGCTGCTCACTGGTAAGCTCGCTTACCGTCACACCCAGTCTTGAATCATCATCAGTGGTGACGCGACTCGTTTTAATCACTTCCCGATCTTCAGCAAGTTCTGCAATAGTAACCGGGATAGTCTTCATTTCACCTTTACGCAGTACTTGTACGTCTACTGATTGCCCCACGGGGATTACACCAACCAGTGGTGGCAAGTGAGAAGACTGACCAATCTTGCTGCCGTTGAATGAAAGAATGACATCACCGGTTTTAAGCCCCGCTTTAGCAGCCGGACTGTCAACAGTTACCTTCGAGATCAACGCTCCTTCGGGACGATCCATACCAAATGATTCAGCCAGGTCCAGATCAATATTCTGAATTAAAACGCCCAGCCAGCCACGACTCACATAGCCGTTATCCTTCAGCTGGCTAACAACGGTTTCAACAACACTGGACGGAATCGCAAACGATAACCCCATGTAGCCACCCGAACGTGAAAAGATTTGCGAGTTAACCCCGATCACTTCACCTTCAGTGTTGAACAATGGTCCACCGGAATTACCAGGGTTTACTGCAACGTCAGTTTGAATAAACGGTACGTAGTTTTCATCCGGCAGGCTTCGCGACAATGCCGACACTATTCCCTGCGTCGCGGTGTAATCAAATCCAAACGGGGTACCAATCGCAAGTACCCACTGCCCTACATTTAGATCACTGGAATCACCTAATTCAAGCGTTGGTAATCCTGTAGCGTCGACCTTAAGCAGAGCAACATCAGTTCGAGGATCAGCACCGATCAATGCGGCGCGGTACTGGCGGCGATCTGGCAGAGCTACAGTAATCTCACTGGCATTTGAAACCACATGGGCGTTGGTCACGATATAACCATCTTCCGAAACAATAAAACCCGAACCAAAGCCACTTCCGCGGTGACTTTCAGGCATCGGTTCGCCACGCGGATCGAATTGTGGATTTCCTTCAAAATACTTGCGGAAGAACTCTGGAATTTGCTCCTGATTAAACGGTGTCACGCCACGCTGACCGGAAGCCAGCTTTTGCTCAGTTGTAACAGATATCTTGACGACCGCTTTACCTTTCTCTTTTACCAACGATTCAAAATCCGGTAAAGCCAGTGCCATCGCGTTACTCGCAAGCATGACAGTCATCGCCAGCAATGCGGCAAGCCGTGCAAACAATCCAGACACCTGGGCACTCGAGGCTCTGGCCTGAAGCAGATTTTCTGTGTCACATCGCCGGACTGGCTGTAAAGTTTTTATCGTACCTTTCATCAAGTATTCTCCCGAAATAGTCAATTTAAAATTGCGAACTAAAACGCTGTGTTGGCGTTTTAACAATTCATCCCGCTGACTTTAAATTTCAGTCTTACGGGTGATGATCTGACAATACGACCAATCCTGGATTTTCAAAATCCGGTATTTTTAACCCGGTAAAATTTACCCGCCTCAATCGTTTGCAACAACGCAATATCCTCCAGGCTGAATACCTGGTGTCTTTCCGGAAATAAGGGTCGAAGTGAAGGTGTGAGCCTATAGGTCGGTTTCGTACTAGTGCGTCATGCGGGGAGTTCGTAGCACAATTTTCAAAAGCTCCGTTGTCAAAGCAAGGTGAAAAAATGCAGGCATAGCATTGCCTGCGTCGAACCTAATCTTGAACAATGATGGCCAACGCAGCTATGGCGACTGTGGCTTCGAGCCATGTTATCGCGCCCACACTGGATCATTGTTCCCGGACAGCCACTAACGGGTCGTTTATACTTGACTCCATGACAAACGAAACTGTATTCACCCTGCTTGGTACCGGATCTTCCGGTGGTGTTCCCCGTATCGGAAACGACTGGGGCGAGTGCGATCCGGACAATCCAAAAAACAAACGCCGGCGCTGCTCGCTATTGATTGAAAAAACCACCGACGATGGCACCACCAGTATTCTCATTGACACAGGTCCCGATATGCGGGAGCAGCTGCTGACCGCCAATGTGCAATATCTGGACGCTGTGCTACTGACTCATTCGCATGCTGACCATATTTTTGGAATGGATGATCTGCGACAACTGGCGATCCGCTATCGCGAGAAAGTAAATGTCTATATGGATGCATCTACATCTGAACGAGTAATGCCAGCTTTTGGCTATTGCTATCAGCAAGAGGAAGGCACCAGCTATCCCGCCATTTGTGCCGAACACAGAATCACCGCTTCAACATCATTCACCATTAAGGGCAAAGGCGGCAGCATCAACATCATGCCGTTTGAGGTTCAGCATGGAGATATTAGCGCACTGGGATTCAGGGTGGGTGATATTGCTTATTTGCCAGACGTAAAAACGGTAGATCTACCTGCCAGTATCCAGGCCACACAGAATCTGGATGTACTGGTGCTTGATGCACTTCGTTACACACAACACCCAACACACATGAATGTTGATGAGGCTATCGCCTACATTAAGCAGGTAAAACCTAAGCAGGCTTACCTGACCAACATGCACAACGCCATCGATTTTGAAACGCTGCGCAGCAACCTTCCCCCGGGAATCGAGCCCGCTTTCGACGGATTAAAAATTCGGGTCGCAGCAAAAGCATAGTCGTTAAACAAAAATCAATCAGCGCCTGTATAAAAGCCGCTGTGTCGGCATTGTTGAAAAATAATCACTTTGGCCCGGTGGTTCACCTGCATTATTCACGAACCAAAGAGATCCCCATGAATAATGCAGCTTAAAGATCATGCCATCAGCACGCAGTACGTTTTCAACTATCCCCCTTGACGACAGCCGGGCAACTATCCATTGCCCGCTACCAGCCGTAGTCGTGCGTCAGCTCTTCGTCAGGCTTTATTTTACGCAGGGTGACAACTTCTGTGCCTGTAAGCGCACAATTGGGTTTACTGCTGTGATTGATAAATCGAAAATCATTGGTGACTCGCAAGCCTTTCTTTTCTGTCAGCCACAAGACATAAGTACCATCTTTGGCAATCGGATAGCCTTCCAGTTTACCGAGTGAAATATCTGCCTTTATAGCTTTTTCAGCAAACATCCCCTTGCCATGAAGATCACTATCAGCCACATAGACCAAATCATAGGGCACCTCTTTACTCTTACCCGGCGGATAACGCTTCCGAGACTTTTTGCTTGCAGCAGATTTTTTAGCTGTGGTTTTCTTCTTGCCAGCGACTTTCTTTTTAGACTTGCCGGTCGATTTTGATCTGGGCTTTTCAGCCTTCTTCTTTGCCACGCAGATGATCCCAAAAGCGCACCATGGTACAGGTTGAGTTGCAATGGTCAAGTTTGGTCTTTCAGGAGCAGCTTAAAGATTGAGGAAATGTCCTACCGGCCCTGATCTCTTCTCATCAACCGCCAACAGCAGTCATTAACCACCGCCCAATCAACACAGTCATTAGCAGCCACACAATAATCACAAATACAGCTGCGGTGTAGCTCACCGGAAAGCGATCAGCTGCCATCGCTTTCAAATGTGCCGCACGCATGACGGAGGGCGGCGCAAGATAAACCACCAATGCCAGGCCAAGTGGAATTAGAACCAGATCATCCAGATAACCAATGACGGGTATAAAGTCAGGTATCAGGTCAATCGGGCTTAGCGCATAAGCTGTAATTAACACAGCCAGTACCCTGACAAACCATGGCATCGCGGGATCACGTGCAGCAAAATAAATAGTCAGCGTTTGCGCTTTTAATTGCCTTGCGTGTTTTTTTAAAGATTCGAAAATCATCGATAGAAAATCGTCTTGCCCCAAGAGAAGGCATCCATTACAGACGCCGTCTGCTCAGCTGGCTTATGCAGACAGCAGGTTTCATACAAACCCGATACAGAAATCCAATTAATTTAAAGATACCCCTTCAGCCTGGCAAGATTGTAGGCGCTTACGGTGGTCCCATCTGTGATCACACCAGAAACAATCATCGATTCGAATTCTGTAATACTTACACTCCTGGTAAGTAAGCCCTCTTCTTCTTCGTCCAACTCCTGAACTGTGCTCTCGAAATCTGTTGCAAGATAAATATGAAAGCCCTGACTAGAAAATCCATACGCTTGATAAAGATAGCCCACATGATCCATTCTGTTCGCGAGCAATCCTGTTTCCTCACGAAGTTCACCAGCAGCAACCAAAGCAGGATCTGCGTCCGGAGATGATTCCCAGGATCCCTGCGGAACCTCCCAGTAACGCTTAGCTACCGGGTAGCGATATTGTTCCACCAGATGAATCAGCCCATCCTGAACCGGCAGGATCACAACAAAATCAGGCTTCTCCACTACACCATAAATTCCTTCAGCCCCGCTTAATCGCCGGATACGATCTTCGCGTACAGTCATCCACTTATTTTTATAAACCACCCTGGTCGATAAGGTTTCGATTTCAGCCATGTTTACTTCCTCCTGAATTAAATCCATAGAGAGGGATCAACACTCATCCATAGAAAAATGCAATGCTGGCGTGGTCATCGCCAATTGTGTTTCGTAGGTAGTTTTACCCGACCGCACAATGCCACAAACATAAACTACGTTTGCCATCTCATCGGTTCAGGTGAATGATTCACCAGTTCAATTAATAAGGCTGCACTCAGGGTTAGCTAGCTACTGGTATTCCGATACACTGCAAAATCACTAACCACCAAATCCAGCGTAATATCCCAGCTCTCGGGTTGCAGCCTCGCCTCGCGCTGAGACTCATGCGCCACCCCCATCAATACAGGCGATGTTCCGGCATCAGCACCCATCTTATGTGAAAAGGTGCGATCGTAAAACCCTCCACCCTGCCCGATGCGATTACACTGATCATCAAAAACCACTAACGGCGCAAGCACCAGATCCAGTTCAGTCGGGTGCCTGTAGGTCGACGGGGCGGCATCGGGTTCCAGCAATCCAAAACCTTTTTTCTGTAGAACCGTACCAACCGACCACGGTGCAAAGAACATGGATTGCTCGCGCAGGACAGGAAGGTAGAACAGCTTGCCAGATTGTTCTCCGGACGCCATTAATGCTGTAAGGTTAATCTCGCCACGAATGGCGATATAGGCCGCAATGTGAGTCGCCTCCGCGTACTCGGGAGTGGATTCTATGCGTTCACACACGGCAGCTGCATTTGTGTCCTGAACTTCGACCGAGAGCACCGCGCGGTTTTTTCGATGATTGTCTCTTAGTTGCTCAATCGTGTGTGCCATTGTTTTCGATTTTGTGAGTGGTCGGGGAATAATTTCGCCTTCGAGCACGGGACCGCAAGGTTTTAGTGCCGATTTCTGATCACACTGGTTTCTAAATCTACCGCCAGCAACACCGGCTCGGCATGGGTTAATTCGACGCCACGGTCGGCATAGATAAATACCCGATGATTAAAGTGTTTATGACGGGTACTGGCGTATATATTACCAAGGTACTGCTGCAAGTCGCTAATCTCTGAGGACCGTTCTACTGAATATATTTCAAGGCTTTTACGTGACAACAGATAAGTAGCTGTTAAAGAATAGAATGAAAAAATCACGCAGATCACCACCAGCGAGTGACGCAATGGCTCAGGACACCTGAAAAACATCAGCACCAGCAACATTCCGATAATCAGAAAACGCTCACCGATATTCACTACACCAAAAGTATTCTGACTCCCTGCCAGAAACCCCGCCAATAACAGCCCTATCGTGACTACAACCGGAACTAACCAATTTTCACGCGCCGTGTTCACTGATTGAAAGACTAATAGCAATTTTTTCTGTATCAGCCACCAACACAACCAGAAAAACCAGCATATAAGCAGTATCGCCACCAGGAAATTGCTGATAAAACCAACTTGATATAACCAGTGAAGTTCTTCCAGGCCACTCTTGCCATCATGCCCGATAAAATTATGAAAAGGACCCTGCTTGGCTAGTGTATAGGCTTTATATTGAACCCACTCAATGACTGACATGCTGCGATCATCATCAACCGGGTTGGCGAGACGTATTGCCGCATACCACATAGCAAGAAGCAATGAAGGCAGTAATGCAACCATCGTATACAGCCAATATCGACGGTGAATGCTTGCACCAACCAATAGGCTGAATCCAACAAAGGCTGCAAAAACCACAGCGTGCGAAAAAAATAGCAACAGTGAAAACCCACAGACCATGTACCCGTTGTATCGTTTACCTGAAACAGTCAGGTGCACCGCCAGCGCAAACAACAGTAAGGCAACCTGGAAATTCAAATAGCCATTCCAAAAGCCCGGCCCCAGGGTAATCATAACCGTCAGTAATAAATGCAAGGCACCAGCGGCGGGTCCACCACGCAGTTGAGATACACGGAACCACAGCGCCGAAGCAGCAACGAAATAGAGCCCCAGCCATAGCTTCCCTGCTAAAACCGGTGTGACCGAGAAATTAAGTAAACCAATCACCACCTGGCTGATGATATTGGGCACCGGATAAGTGACCAACTCAAACCTCTCACTGAGTGCCGTATTATCGCCGCTCAACAACTGAGAGAATATCCACCCTTGATACATCCACTCGGGGTAATCGTGCAGGATCGGGAATACTTGCAAAAACAACATGCAAAAAGCGACCGAACCAGTAATGGCAAAGGCCAGAGAATGTAAGATTTTTTGCATGAGAGGAGCTAAAAAATGAGCCAAAATTGGCCTGATCGAGGCTGATTGAAAAACTGATACGAACAGGCATTGTCGGTCGACGATACCAGTTCAGGAGCTTTTGCGATAGAAAGTCTACTCCTGCGAATGTTCGCTATTACGGTCGTTATTGTTTCATATAAAAATATACCGCGTTGACACCTTGCCGGACTTTTTCCGAAAAGCCCCTGAGATTTAGGCCTGTTACTGGCCTTATACTAAACCTTTGTCACTAAAAAGCCTTAATCAAAAAAACAGACTGCCTACCCCAATGCCAGAGCGCAAAAGGCTTCACCTCCTCTTACCGCCAGCCTCCCGCCGCAAGTCGCGGGCCACGTTTCTCGTGTCACAGACTGACCTGCTTTGCACTTTTGACACCGAACATCAAATTCTCATAAATCTCCCTGTCTGATCGGTCAATTTGCCGAATTCTTTGCCCACCGCGACGATATTGACACAATTTATTTTGCAATTGTTGTTTAAGCCTTGAATCAGCCCCTAAATCTATTGCCTTAAAGCCCGATAAATACCCTTTAGGCTTTGCATTAGTTGCCCTTTCTATGACGGGAACACCCACATCTTCGGTTAACCTGAGCAACTGCCAGGTTTGCATGGGCGGCGAGGAAACCGAAACCTTACCCTCCGTGCGAGACCACCTGCCCTACGCGCTTGAATGCAATATTGACTACTTTGTACAGGTCATGAGCGCATTGCAGCAGCAGCTTAGTTCATTTAGCCAGTTTACCTTCGTATTTACCCGCAGTGTGACCGAACTTCCACGGAAGTTTGATGACCAGGAAAAAGTGGTGGTATTGGTGATGGGTGACGAATGGGCGCGCGTGCCGAGCTACGCGAATCGGGTTCATGCAATATTCAAGGCACCGGGCCAGGATATGAAGCTCGCACTGCACGATGGCTGGTGGCGCTTTAACACAATGGCCATTGTGCAATTCCTCAGGCAACAATCGAAGCGTTTTCCCCATCATCACAAGGATGCCAGGGCTAATATTTTTGCCATCCCTTACGGTTACTACCGACTACCTCAACGAAGTCATATCACGCCAATAAATAACCGCAACATCGATGCTTCATTCACGGGTAGCCTGGACCACAAGAAAGTACTGGGTGGATTAATAAAAACTAACAAGGTACTGTCACGGCAACGTATGGTGAGCATCTTCGATCAGTGGAAAGAGCATAAGACTTACAATACGGATGTAAAACTGTCCAGCTACTTCCCTAAAGCCAATGATAATCCGGAATTTGAAGAATACCCCCAAATCCTGATGGACACCAAAATATGTCTGTCACCACGGGGCACTCATCTTGAAACTTATCGGCTTTGCGAAGGCATGTACTACGGCTGTATCGTGATTGCTGAAGAACAGCCCGATCACTGGTTTGCAGCTAACTCACCCGCGTTTATTTTGAAAGACTGGCGTCGTTTGCCCGACTTGCTCGATGAACTGTTAGAAGATCCTCAACGGATGTCAGCACTTCAGCAAAAATCACTGGACTATTGGGATTCAACACTTGCGCCTGCTGCAGTGAGTCAACATATGTTTCAATGCCTGCAACGTTTAGAACCGGACCTGAGAGACAATCGGGATTCTGTCACGGACATCGATATCGCGGCGTAGCCACATAGACACAACTGAGATAGCCAAATCCAACATTGAGCTAATCACCTGGATGATGCGGGATATCAATTATACCCCGCACCATTAAAGCAGCGTTTACTGCATATGGTCCAACAGAGCCTTGTACGTCTGAAACAATTCATCGCTGCCTGCCAGTGGCGAGCTTGTATTCAAAGCGCCTTTTATCTGGCCTTATCTATTTTGATAACAATTCAGCTTGTTCATTCACTCTACGTCTTTGAGTGAAAGCAGCATTGCGCTGGCTTCCACCTGATCACCCACACTCACCAACACCTCTGCCACTACCCCGTCACGCGGCGCTGCCAGTGTGTGTTCCATTTTCATGGCTTCCATCACCATTAACGGGTCGCCACTTGCAACTGCATCACCAGCGGTCACATTAATCACCTGAATTTGACCGGGCATCGGTGCAACGATTCTGTCTTTGTCGAGCGCGGCATCGTCTGCACTGATCAAGGGATCCGGTACCGTAAAACTGGCAGAACGATCAGTGAAAACACTGACTCCACCCGCCAAAGCAACCACGTTGGCTCGCATGAGCTTACCATCAACAATCACTTGCCCTGAACCTCCAACAGGCAATTCTATCTGATGCAATACCTCGTCGATCAACACTTCATACCGATGATCACCGAGTGTTTTTATTTTAACGATAGTGGGCTCTGCTTCTTCCGCCGCTTTAATCACGACACTCTGGCACAGTGGTTCCCATAAACTAAAACCGCTGTGATCGGGGGAATTGGCAAATAAACCCATAGCACCAATTGCCGCCAGTGCCTTTACGTCAGTACCCGGTATCTCCGAAGCGGCCAATTGATCAATATCGCGTTCAATTAAACCGGTATCTACCTTACCTTTAGCAAAATCAGAATTAACACATAGCGATGCCAGAAAATTGATATTGGTGGTAGAGCCCGCCGCTTGAGTCTGTACCAACGCTCTATGCATTTTATTCAACGCTTCGGATCGACTGCTCGCATGAACGATCAACTTTGCAATCATTGGATCGTAAAATGGCGTAATGGTATCGCCTTCACGAATTCCGGTATCGACGCGGGCATCGTCAGGGAAATGTAAATACTCCATGGTGCCGGTCGCAGGCAGGAAACCATTCTCGACATCCTCTGCATAAACGCGCGCTTCAAATGCCCAGCCCTCTATGGAAAGCTGATCCTGCGTTAATGGCAGTGGTTCGCCTGCTGCAACAAGCAATTGCCAGGCGACCAGATCCTGCCCGGTGATAGCCTCTGTCACCGGATGCTCGACCTGCAGGCGGGTATTCATTTCCATAAACCAGAACCCGTCAGATTTTAATCCTTCAGAGCTGTCGACAATAAACTCGATAGTTCCGGCGCCCGAGTAGTTAATCGCCTGACAAGCCTTGACGGCCGCAGCTCCCATGGCAGAACGCATTTCCTCTGTCATATCGGGTGCGGGTGCTTCTTCAATGACTTTCTGATGCCTGCGTTGCAGTGAACAGTCACGCTCAAACAGATGTACCACGTTGCCGTGATCATCCCCGAAGACCTGTATTTCGATATGTCTGGGTGTAGTAATAAATTTTTCAATTAAACAGGCAGAATCACCAAAACTTGCCTGCCCTTCACGCATCGCCCCCTCCAGCGCTTCAGCGAAGTGTGCCGGATCATCGACCTTGCGCATGCCTTTGCCACCTCCGCCTGCACGTGCCTTGATCAGTACGGGATAACCAATTTCGTCAGCCTGCTGCTGCAAAAAATCTGCATCCTGATTGTCTCCGTGATAGCCCGGCACTACCGGCACACCTGCCTCGTGCATTAATTGCTTGGCGGCATCCTTAAGACCCATTGCTTTAATTGCAGCGGCGGAAGGACCAATAAAACGAAGACCCGCATCCTGTACCTGATTCACGAAGTCGGGATTTTCAGACAAGAATCCGTAACCCGGATGTATTGCCTGTGCACCGCTGGCTAATGCTGCCTGTATGATTTTGTCACCACACAGATAACTTTCTGCCACCGGTGCCGGTCCAATGCGCACGGCTTCATCTGCCATCGATACATGCATGGCATTGACATCTGCATCAGAATAAACGGCAACAGTGCTGACCCCCATGGCGTTTGCAGTGCGCATTATTCGACACGCTATTTCACCACGATTAGCTATTAGGATTTTATTAAACAATGAAGCGTCCCGCCTACATACGAAACACGCCGAAGCGTGTTTCTTCAATGGGTGCGTTAAGGCAGGCTTTAAGACTTAACGCCAGCACATCACGAGTTTTACGAGGATCAATAATTCCGTCATCCCAAAGCCGCGCGGAGGCATAAAGTGGATGCGATTGATGTTCAAACATATCGATTACAGGCTGCTTAAATTCAGCTTCATGTTCAGCGGACCAGGTCTCACCCTTGCGTTCGAGAGCATCCCGCTTAACGGTCGCCAGCACACCAGCAGCCTGTTCACCACCCATCACAGAAATTCTGGAATTCGGCCACGTCCACAAAAAACGCGGCCCGTATGCACGCCCGGCCATTCCATAGTTGCCCGCACCGAAAGAACCACCAACGATCACGGTAATTTTAGGCACCCTGGTAGACGCCACTGCGGTGACCAGCTTTGCGCCGTTACGGGCTATGCCTTCACTTTCGTATTTCTGCCCGACCATAAAGCCTGTGATGTTCTGCAGGAATACCAGAGGGATTTTACGCTGCGAACACAGCTCTACAAAGTGCGCTCCCTTCAACGCAGACTCTGAAAACAATACACCGTTATTAGCGACAATACCGACAGGCATACCACACACATGTGCGAATCCGCAGACCAGTGTTGTGCCATAACGCGCTTTAAATTCATCAAATCGCGATCCATCAACCACACGGGCAATCACCTCACGTATATCGTACGGCGTTTTCAGATCAGCCGGCACCACTCCGGGGATTTCTGCCGGATCAAACAGTGGTAATTCACTTTGCTGCATTTGAATGGTTTGCGGTCTGCGATGATTCAGGTTTTTGATCGCTTCACGGGCCAGTGCCAATGCATGGGCATCACTATCTGCCAGAGTATCTGCGACACCAGACAGGCGAGTATGAACATCACCGCCGCCCAGATCTTCGGCGCTGACCACTTCACCGGTAGCCGCTTTTACTAACGGGGGACCGGCCAGAAAAATGGTGCCCTGCTCTTTCACAATAATAGTGACATCCGACATCGCCGGCACATAAGCGCCGCCTGCGGTACAAGACCCCATAACCACTGCTATCTGTGCGATACCGGCCGCTGACATATTGGCCTGGTTATAGAAGATACGACCAAAGTGATCACGGTCTGGAAAGACTTCATCCTGACTTGGTAAATTGGCACCTCCACTATCCACCAGATACACGCAAGGCAGATTATTTTCCTGAGCAATCTCCTGCGCACGCAAATGTTTTTTTACAGTGATTGGATAGTAAGTGCCGCCCTTGACGGTAGCATCGTTACAAACCACCATGACTTCCTGACCGTGCACTTGTCCAACCCCTGCGATCACTCCCCCGCAGGGCGCTGCATCGTCGTACATGCCATGGGCTGCGGTTGCACCGATTTCCAGAAACGCAGAACCTGCATCTAAAAGATTGGCTACCCGCTCACGAGGCAACATTTTCCCTCGTGATAAATGCCGTTCACGCGAGCGTTCACCGCCACCCGCAGCAGCGGCTTCTGCAGCGGCACGGACTAACTCAAGCGCCTCTGTGTGTGCTGTTTTATTGCTTTTAAAAGTTGCTGAAGTTGCAGAGAACTCAGACTTTATAACACTCAACGTGTCACCCGCATTAATTCACGACCGCACAACATACGTCTAATTTCACTGGTGCCTGCGCCAATTTCCATTAACTTGGCATCACGCATGATACGGCTTAGAGGCGAATCATTCATGTAACCGGCTCCCCCCATTGCCTGCACTGCCTGAACCGATTGTTCCATCGCTTTTTCACTGGCTATCAACACACAGCCCGCTGCATCCTGACGCGTAACTTCTCCGCGATCACAAGCCCCGGCAACTGCATAGACATAGGCGCGGGACGAATTCATCACGGTATACATATCGGCTATTTTTGCCTGCATCAGCTGGAAGTCTCCGATCGCTTGCCCAAACTGCTTTCTTTCATGCATATACGGCATAATGTGGTCGAGACAGGCATGCATAATTCCAATACCAATACCTGACAGCACCACCCTTTCGTAGTCAAGGCCGGACATCAGTACATTCACACCCTTGCCTTCAGTACCAAGAATATTTTCTTCCGGCACTTCACAATTTTCAAAAATCAGTTCAGCCGTGTTGGACCCTCGCATACCCAGTTTGTCGAAATGTTCAGAAGTGCTGAAGCCTTTAAAGTCTTTTTCAATGATAAAAGCAGTTATACCTTTGGATCCCGCACTGGTATCTGTCTTTGCATAAACCACCAAAGTGTTCGCATCCGGCCCGTTAGTGATCCAGTATTTATTGCCGTTTAACACGTAGTAGCCGTTTTTCTTTTCCGCTTTAAGCTGCATCGATACCACATCAGAACCGGCTCCCGCTTCCGACATTGCCAGTGCACCAACATGTTCACCACTGACCAGCTGTGGCAAATACTTCTGGCGCTGCGCGTCGCTGCCATTAAGACGAATCTGATTAACGCATAAATTAGAATGCGCACCATAGGAAAGTGAAACCGACGCGCTCACTCTGGCGATTTCTTCAACGGCAACGGTGTGCGCCAGGTAACCCATCCCAGCTCCACCGTATTGCTCTTCCACCGTGACACCCAGTAAACCCAACTCACCCATTTCCGGCCACAGCTCCGGTGGGAAACGGTTGCTTTTATCGATGTCAGCGGCCATGGGACCAAGGCGGTCCTGAGCCCATCGATGCACAGTTTCACGCAGCGCTTCGACCTCATCACCCAAAGCGAAATTCATCGATGCAGTAAACATGCTTCCACCCATATGTTGTTTGTCTTAAGCGATCACGCGGCAACAGCAGTGCCAAAA
>CAZNOB010000105.1:0-19088 GCA_964574535.1 uncultured Granulosicoccaceae bacterium
TAACCTGATTGGTTGCATCATTCCAGTTCTGGATGCTGTTCTCCGGATCATCAAGGTCTCTGGCAGCGCCATATGCTTCCCAGACAGCGGCCATCTCCGGACCGCGCAGGGCCTCTTTGTCGCGCTCTACAATGGTCTTTACAAATAGATCAACGCCACCGACTCCGGTCTGTACGACGCCGAACATGCCATTAGTCTGCCAACCCTGATTTCCAACCGCCAAAGGTATTATGCCCGCTTCTCTCAGTTTAGGTGCACTGTCGACAAACTCGTTCCAGTCTTTGGGTGCATCAATACCTGCCTTTTTATAGGCATCAAGGCTGGTCCACATCCACTGGAAACTATGAATGTTAACGGGTACGCAATAGATTTTTCCATCAAGTGTGCAACTGTCGAGCAGTGACGAAGGGCGCACCAAATCTTTCCAGCCTTCCTTCTCCGCAAGTTCAGTCAGGTCAAGCATCAAGCCTTCCTCGACAAGTTCCTCTGCCTGGCGCCCATGATTGAGTTGTGTCGCCCCCATTGGCTTACCGCCCAGTATGCGGCTGATGATAATGGGGCGTGCAACGCCTCCGGAACCCGCTATCGCGCCATCCACCCACTTGTCGCCACCGGCGTCAAATGCATCGGCAAATACCTTGACAGCCGCAGCCTCCCCACCAGAAGTCCACCAATGAGTGACTTCAAGATCAGTGGCTTGTGTGGCACTCGTTAATAAAAGAGAAACTGCAGCTGCGAGCGCAGAAACTGTATTTTTGTTTTTCATCGCTTGTTGAATCCTCCGAAAATCTGTAACGTTACAGGTCAGGTTATTTAACCACCGTGCCACAAAGGGTGCAAGCCTTGATTTGGCAGACAAATGAAATGGGAATAAAAAAAACAAGCATTCAAACAATTGCAGCTGCTACTAATTCGCCCAGGCCAACTCTGAAAACTATCGCGGAAATCACCAACCTTGGGACCACTACGGTATCTCGCGCATTGAAAGATGCCCCTGAGATCGGAGAAAAAACCAAAGCACGCGTGAAACATGTTGCCGAACAACTGGGATACACGCCCAATCGGGCGGGTGTTGGCCTGCGCACGGGAAGAACCAATGTCATCAACCTGGTATTAAGCCTTGACGATGAAATCATGGCCATCACATCGCTGCTGGTGAGAGGGTTATCAGAAGCCTTAAGTACCACACCGTACCATTTGGTTGTTACCCCATATGCATTGCACAACAGCCCGTTGGATAGAATTCGCTATATCGTGGAAACTCGTTCAGCTGACGGTATTATTTTATCGAGAATAGAACCCAACGACTCAAGGGTCGAATACCTGGTTAAACATAAAATACCATTCGCCACTCATGGCAGAACCGAAATGGGCATTGAGCATCCCTACCATGATTTTGATAACTACCGATATGTCTATGAAGGTGTCAAGCATCTGTATGAAAAAAGCAGATCGCATATTGCGCTGCTTGCCCCACCAGATACACTGACATTTTTTCATCATGCTATGGCGGGATATCAGAGAGGGCTAAGTGATTGCGGCCTAAAACCTTATCGCAAGCTACGCTTCTGCATCGGTGACACACTCGATACAATTGAAAACCTCTCGGAAAAGTTGTTCCGCTCTAAAAACCGACCCGATGCCATTATTTCAATGAGTGGCGGTTCGACCATCGCCCTTTGCTCGGGAATTGAAAACGCAGGCCTTACTGTGGGTAAAGAAGTCGATATTATTTCCAAACAAACCGTTAATATTCTTCCACGATTTCGCAGTGAAATCGCAACAGTCCATGAAGATATTCGACTGGCGGGAAACGAACTGGCGCGACAGGTGGTATCTTCCATTGAAAACACCCCGAATAATAAAATGCAATCTGTCGTCTATCCTGAGTGAAGCAACTAGCCCCGGCGTACGGTGCGCTGTCGCGCAGCTAACAGGACATAATCATCGATCATTTTCGGGACAACTGAACAACTATGCGCCTCAAATGATCGTACTATCATTTAATAAGAAAAGGGCCCTCGTCATGGCTCGTTTTCGCTACGCAGATTTCTACCGCGCTGACTCCTAACGGTCGTGGGATTGAAGCGATTCCAGTAGCTTTACAGATCCATTGGCCACCGCGATATCAACCGCAGCCATTGAGTTTTTATCTTTTATTTCGGTCTTAGCACCAGACGCTAACAGCAGCTGAGTTGATTCAACATCACCTTTCAATACAGCGATATGCAATGCCGTTGAACCATTCTCGTTCTGCTGATTCACTGATGCATTTGGCAGCGTCAGCAGATAGCGAACCACACCGGGATGTTGATTATCTATTGCACGCATTAACGGACTCCATTGATAGGCATCTGCAAGCCACGGGTCAGCACCATCGTCTACCAACAGCTTCACTGCGCCGTCAAATCCTTTGGCCGCTGCGATCATGATCGCTGTCCATCCATTGGTACTCTGCGCATCGAGATATTCATTCCCGGGCACCTGCTGCTTCAGGAATTTCAGCATATCGAGCTGGTTGCCCAGAGCCGCGTACATCAAGACTGTGCCACCGGTAAAGGAACGGCCTTTAAGCGACAAGCCACGCGCGATCAGCGCTTGCAATAATGTCTGATCACCGAGCCTGGCTGCGGTCATCAATGCACTTTTACCTTTGTCATTGGTGAGCGTCACATCAGCAGTAGACAGCATTTGCCAAATGACCGCGGCGTCATCTCTGTCTATTGCGCGCTTCCACCGCTGCTCCGGTGTTTCTGCCGCACTGTTTATCGACAATGGCAGCAACCACAGAGCGAGCCATAGCGTGAGTAATAACGCAAATTGTACGGATCGAATCATCACGAGCGGCAACGCGCTAACGCAAACTATAGTGCGATACAACCTCTGCGAAAGCTGAATGCGCATTGTATTTACCAGCTAATCGAATTAGCGAATCGCGTTTAAAAGCCTCGTTTCGCAGCGCCAGAAATTCATCTCGCCAATCTTGCGAGAGCGGTTGTTTTTGTTGATGAATAATTTGAAAATCCTGATCAGAAAAAAACCAGGTAAGCTCACGCTGCTCTGATAGCAGCGTCAGTATCTCGTAGTGAGTTTCTGCACCACCTGGCGTTAATAAAACCTCACCTACCAATGGATCGTCCTTTTTGGCAAACAGTTGTAAGCGCAGCATCACAACCGACGCATTTTCATGTTCAATGATATCTGTCTCAATGCCCACCGAGTAGGCTGATGTAGCCTTCTTGAGCATGCGAATGTCACGCTGTGATTCGGTACCGCCCAGTCGAAAAAATATCGCGCTTTGCCAGCTTTTTGATGCATCATCAACGACCGTTACAGGGCGATTTTCTGTTGAAACCTGATCATGCTCCAACTGCACAGGCAGGCAGGTTACTGTCGACCCGCCTGCGCCCATCATTTCTATAACTGACTCGGGAAATTTATCCACTGTTTATTCTGATTACTGTTTTTTTCAGTGTACTACAGACAAAAAAATAGCGGGCAACGGCCCGCTATTTTTAATCCTTAACAAAAGTGCTACAGCGTCCGCTGCCTCACCGCATTATGGCCTCGCGAGTAACGCTCGGGCCGCGTCGGGACTTTGCCCTGATCTCGCAATTTTCTGAACCATAAATTATGGTGCTGCTCAGCCCACTCAGCTGTAACGTAGCCTGTAGACATTCCCTGAAAAGCTCCTTCAGTTCCAGCAGTACCGATATAGATATGCCCAATGGCAATCGCCATCCAGACAAGCCCGGCAATAATGTGGAACTCATTGGCCTCTTGCATGATGTCACGTGTCAGCGCTAGCGGTATATATTGCTCCAACGACGGGAACGTCGGGGCTACTAATAAAATTCCGGAAATAACCACCACAAGACCGAAAGTACAAATAATCCAGAACCAGATTTTCTCACCAAAATTCATGCGTCCTGCACTCGGGTGCTTATTGCCAACCAAACCACCGCCGGCTTTGATCCAGCCCCAGTCTCCGCGACCCGGAAAGTTGAACCAAATCCACATTACAATCATCAACACAATGCCGACACTTAACACTGGTCCCATGACATTGTGCAATTGAATGGCGAACTGAGACCACGAAGCGAAAGCTGCCTTACCGCCGTCTATACCGCTCAAAAGAGGCAACAGCAGAGTACGGCCAAGCAACATACTGATGCCGGTGATTGCCAGAAAAATAAACGATATTGCAGTTGTCCAGTGCACCAGTCTTTCGAACCATGACCAGCGTTTCACCAGAATTCCTGAAGGTCGGCGCTCCAGTTTGTTCTTACCATGTAGTAGATGATACAACGTCACTAATGCAAGCATACCCACTACAATCCAGGGTAAATACTTGAATACCGGTCCACGCCGAAAATTGGTCCAGTCAGTACCTCCCTGATTAATCAACACGTTGGTCTCTGGCCCTTTAATCGTACTGGTACCACCGACGCCGCCCTTAACCGCGCGCCAATAATTTGCCCGAGAATTGCTTTCCGCAGGTTTTTCCTGCGCCATCGCACCATCAATGGCATTGATCAAAAATCCGCTGAGTGGCGCTACCAAAGATGCCACCATAATAAAAGCAAAGGTCCAAACAGCTATTTTTTTGCGTCGTTTGACTCGCGCTGGATCAGCTTTTTTTTGCATGTTATTCCCACCCAATATTAGTAACGTGAACACCGATGTGTTCGCATGAATTCTACTTGCGACCTTGTATCAGATCGAAGCGATCACTCAATGGCACCGCTCGCTCATCGGCAGACGTGGCAAGGAACGGATCAGCCGCCCCTTTATACTGATAGCCTTCAGCGTCGTAACTGACTGGCTCTTCAGACATTGAATCACAGCCGAAGATTAACAGTGCGGCGAAACCAGCACTCATTAGTTTTATTTTGTTTAGCATCTGTCCCCCTGCTACACGCCGCCAATGGTCGACGACGAAGTAGTTGTAGTTGAAGAAAAATAAGGGCGGCCACCAGGACCGCCCATTTTTCTCTTCAAAGATCGTCTGATTAACCCTCGTAGGCTGTGTCCCAGCCCCAGGTTGACGAACGCCCGCCGCGCAACGTCACACGCTCACGGTAGATATCAGCGACCTTGTCACCATCACCGGCAATCAACGCCTTGGTTGAACACATTTCAGCGCAAAGAGGCAATTTACCTTCGGCGATACGGTTGCGACCATATTTTTCGTACTCGGCTTCGGACAGATCATCCGCCGGGCCTCCCGCACAGAAAGTACATTTATCCATCTTGCCACGAGCACCAAAAGCTGATTGCTTTGGATACTGGGGCGCACCAAACGGACAGGCATAAAAGCAATAGCCGCAGCCAATACACAGGTCTTTGTCGTGCAAGACAATGCCATCGTCTGTAGTGTAAAAACAATCGACCGGGCACACTGCCTGGCAAGGCGCATCAGTACAGTGCATGCAGGCGACAGAGATTGATCTCTCTTGCCCCACTTCACCATCACCCATTGTCACCACTCGACGTCGGTTAACACCCCAGGGCACTTCGTGTTCATTTTTACAAGCTGTGACGCAACCATTGCACTCAATGCAGCGCTCAGCGTCACAAAGAAATTTCATTCTAGCCATGACTATTCTCCTAAGCCGCTACAATTTTGCAGAGTGAGACTTTCGATTCCTGCATCTGCGTAACAGAATCGTAGCCGTAGGTAAAAGCATTGTTGGCTGCTTCACCACGAACAAAAGGTGCAGTGCCTTCAGGATATTTGTCCAACAAATCCTCACCTTCGTAATGCCCACCGAAGTGGAACGGCGTGAATACAACACCACGTCCGACACGCTGCGTCACCATGGCTTTCACCTTGATTTTGCCGCCTTCCGGACTTTCCAGCCAAACCATCTGATCATGCTCGACACCAGCATCGTTTGCGTCGGCCGGATTGATCTCGACGAACATGTCTTGTTGAAGTTCTGCAAGCCATGGATTGGATCGAGATTCTTCGCCACCGCCCTCGTATTCTACAAGTCGACCACTAGTGTGAATCAAACTGAACTCTTTAGAGTAATCTTCAGCCTGAATTGATCCATACCGCGTTGGCAGTCTGTAGAAAGATTTTCTGTCTTCGTAGGTTGGGTAATCCGCCACCAGGTCGTAGCGAGAGGTATACAGAGGCTCACGATGAATTGGCACCGGATCAGGGAAGGTCCAAACCACTGCACGGGCCTTCGCATTACCGAAAGGTGCACAACCATGCTCGATAGCAACTCGCTGGATACCACCGGACTTGTCAGTCTTCCAGTTTTTGCCTTCAGCAGCTGCCTTTTCCTCGTCGGTCAGATCATCCCACCATCCCAGAGATTTGAGTGCGTCTGCACTGAATTCGGGATAGCCATCTTCCAGCTCGGATCCTACCGGATAAGAACCATCGGCCAGCAGACTGACACCATCGCGTTCAACACCAAACCGCGCTCGAAAACAGAGACCACCTTCTGCCACCGACTTACTGGTGTCGTAAAGTAGCGGTGTACCCGGGTGTTTCATCTCAGCTGTACCCCAACATGGCCACGGCATGCCGTAGAACTCACCATCAAGCGGACCGCCTTCTGCTTTAAGCGTGGTGGTATTGAACATGCCACGATACTTCTTGTGGTCCTTTAGACGCTCGGGACTTTGACCCGTATAGCCAATTGTCCACATACCATTGTTGTACTCACGGGTAATGTCTTCAATTAAAGGCTCATCGTTGCTGACTTCAATGTTTTTACAAAACTCATCAGCAAAGCCAAACTTCTTCGCTAACTTGTACATGATAGTGTGATCAGGCAAAGATTCGAACAGAGGCTCGATCACCTTTTCACGCCACTGCAGTGAACGATTTGACGCGGTAACCGAACCGTATGTTTCAAACTGCGTTGTGGCTGGCAGGATATAAACGCCGTCCTGTCGATCAGGCAGTACTGCTGAGTGTGTCGGGTAAGGATCGATGATGACCATCAGATCAAGCTTTTCCATCGCCTCTTTCATTTCAGGCCCGCGAGTCTGACTATTTGGCGCATGCCCCCACAACACCATCGCACGAATATTATCTTTCTGGGCAATGTTGCCACGTTCTTCAAGAACACCGTCTATCCAGCGCGAAACAGGCATCCCTTTGGTGTTCATCGGGCTGACGGGCTTGCCGCCTGCTTCTTCATAACTGCCCGAATCAAAGCGTGACTGAACCCACTCATAGTCGACGTCCCACACACTTGACCAATGCTTCCATGCGCCACCGGACAGACCATAATAGCCAGGCAATGAATGTGAAAGAATACAGAAGTCGGTCGCACCTTGTACGTTGTCGTGGCCGCGGAAAATATTTGCGCCACCACCGGCTGTGCCCATGTTTCCGAGTGCCAGTTGCAACACACAGTAGGCTCTGGTGTTGTTGTTACCGATAGTGTGTTGCGTACCGCCCATACACCAGACAATTGTGCCCGGGCGATTTTCAGCCATAGTTTGAGCTGCTTCCAGAACTACTGCTTCAGAAGCGCCGGATACACGCTCAACTTCCGCAGGATTCCACTTGGCGACTTCGGCTTTGATCTCTTCCATGCCGTAAACACGCTGATTGATGAATTCTTCATCTTCCCAGCCGTTTTCAAAAATATGCCACAACATGCCCCAAATCAGGGGAACGTCCGTACCGGGACGAAAACGAATAAACTGATCAGCATGAGCAGCAGTTCGGGTGAATCGCGGATCACAAACAATAAGCTTTGATCCGTTTTCTTTGGCTTTGAGGATATGCTGCATTGCTACCGGATGCGCTTCAGCGGCGTTCGAGCCGATAAAGAACATAGCTTTCGAATTCTGCATATCGTTGTAAGAGTTTGTCATCGCCCCGTAGCCCCAGGTGTTAGCAACACCCGCTACCGTGGTTGAGTGACAAATGCGTGCCTGGTGATCAACATTGTTGGTGCCCCACATGGCAGCAAACTTTCTGAACATATACGCTTGTTCATTGTTGAATTTGGCAGAACCCAGCCAGTAAACAGAATCTGGACCTGACTCTTCACGGATATCCTGCATTTGATCGCCGATATCGTTTATTGCTTCTTCCCAGCTGACTTTTTTCCATTTACCGCCGGTCAGCTTCATTGGGTATTTTACACGCCTTTCGCCGTGGCCATGCTCGCGAACAGAAGCACCTTTCGCACAGTGCCCCCCAAGGTTCAAAGGCGACTCATAATCGGGCTCCTGCCCTGTCCAAACGCCGTCCTGAACTTCAGCAACAACACCACAACCGACTGAGCAGTGAGTACAGACAGAAAGTTTGATTTCGGTTTCGACGTCGGGCTTAGGGGTGCGCTCTGCTGCGCGTACCTTCTTGACCATCGAAGGCGCCGCAATACTGGCAATTGCCGCACCACCAGCCGTCACACCCGAGTGTCGAAGAAAGGTTCTTCGATTGACCGCCCGACCAAACAGGCCGGACCCTTTTGACTCTGACGAAGGCGATTGAACGCCCGAATCAGATATCACTTTTTTCGTGAGTTTCATAAATGAATTTCCCCGCTATATATGTTCGGCCGGACTAGAATCGCGCGATTTGGTAATACTTGCGGATGTAGTCGTTTTCCTCGTAGCCCTTATCGCCAGCAGCAACAGGCTCCACCTCCGGTGCGTTTTCTACGGCAACCGCCGCTGAGGGAGCAACAACAGCTACACCGCCGGCGACTGCAGCACCTTTGAGAAAAGATCGTCTCTCAGTTTTTATAAATCTGGTTTCTTGTTTCATTAAATCCAAACCCTCCTGTTGCATCTGACTATTTTACGTTTATTTGAGTTCCGGTAAACCTACACTGACATAGCTAAATATTTTTTCTCAACTTCTAGAAAGCTTTTTCCGAGTTGCGCAACAGCACGGTAAAAACCAGCTGCACCCGCGCCGTTGACAAGATCAAAAAAATCTGTGGCCCAGGGCGCCAAATGATCGTTAAAAAAAGCTCTCTCAGTGTCGAAGTCTATTTCTTCGGCAAGAATAATGGCTGCCATGGCCTGACACAACGAAGCGATGTGGTCCTCTGATTCTTTAACACCTTCGCTGCGCTCAAAACCCAGACGGCGTAAATCCGCACGCAATTGACCCAAGGGTTTCTCCATGAGAAACCCGGTGATATGCCAGGAGCCATAGGGAACAACAATCCCGCGCCCGACTCCGATGAACAAGTCGTGATATTCATCGTTTATTTGTTCTTCGGTGTAGGTATTTGCTGCATTGCGAAGAAGTGTCCACGCAAGTTCTATGGGCGTTTCCGGGTCTTCGATGGGTGGCAGATCACGAAGTACCTTGCAGTGCTCGGAGGACGCAGGTGCAGCAAGCAATGCGCCGAGCGAATTGTAGAAGTTCGCACGATCAACCTCTGCCTCGCGAGAAAGGATCTCGGACTCAGTATTTACTCGGATAGTTTTCTGCCCAGACATGTCGGGCATTTGCTGATCGTTTGCTGTAAGGTCAACTTGCATTTCGATAGATATTCCTCAGATCTGACAGTCTGCGCCCTAAACGACCCCAATTCCAGTATTTATTTGATTTCGTCATGTTAGGAATAATTTAGCTGACGAATCACGACTTGTGCACGTCAATTCCCGATTCCTGCTGAAAAATATCTTTCACCCGACAATCCTCACACATCTTCAGACGGCGCATGGATTTTTCATCCTCAAACATCCAGTGACCCGATAGCTTCGCCTGCATTCGACCAATGATGCGTTCGGTAGCAAACGCGGTGTTACAAACAATGCAATTGAACGGTTTTTCCTCGTTAAGCATGACCGGCTTCAAAGCTTGCTCAGAATCGATAAGATATCGCTGCTCAAGTGAAATAGCGTCTTCGGGGCAGGCCTTTTCGCACAAACCGCATTGCAGGCAGCTGGATTCAATGAATTTCAACTGAGGCAACGTCTCTCCATCCTGTAGCGCTCGTGCCGGGCAAACAGTAACGCAAGCCAGACATAAAGTGCAGTCAGCTTTGTTGACGATGACTCGACCAAACGGAGAGCCAGATGACAAATCAATGATTTCACTCGAGGTGGGCTTGATGGTCAAATGATCAAGCGCCATGCGTATGGTTTGCCGTTTATCATCGAATGTTTTAAAACTGGCTACCGGCAACCGGGGCCACGAACCGCCAGCGATTTCGTTTAGCACCACAGAGCTTGCTTCATCAACCAAATGCAGTCGATTGGAATGACCAATTCCCTCAAGAATTTTATTGGCGATATCCAGTTGCGTTTTCAGCCCGGCGTGCATGACTGAGTTATCGGACGGTGCATCTATTACGACGGCACTGGCACCATAAGCGAGTGCACAGAACCAACCATCCATGCCAATACTTGCAACCTCTTCAACAGACAATGGCAATATCGACGCATCAAGATCCTGCTGGTAACCCTGCAATCTGGCAGCGCCGTTTTCTGCATCGTGTAATAGAACGACAACCTGTTGATTTCCCGCGGCGTAATGTTCTGCAACTAGACCAGAGAGTTGGCTCATCGCATCTGAGGGTTTCGGATAAGCATATTTCATTGCCCCGCTTGGACAGCTACTCGCGCAGCTTCCACACCCCTGGCACAAATAGGGTTCGACCAGTACGCCATCACCCGCCGAAGTAATTGCGCCAGTCGAACAGACATCAACGCAATTGGTGCAAGCCGTTATTCCACTTCGCGAATGCGCACAAATCGAAGCGTCGTAGTCAAAGTACTTGGGTTTCTCGAACTCACCTTCCATGTCAGGCAGTTCTTCCATTGCGAGACGCAATGCGTCGGGGTTGTCTGCAGCTGCGTAGTATCCGAATGGCGGAACATCATAATCGATCAAAGGCACTTCAGATAAGTCCAGAACGGTATCAAAACCGCCGAGTAAGGAAACACCGGCCACCTTTGCCAGTGAACCAGGGGATTGAGGATCACCGATTTCGCAATCGAAAGCCCCCAGATATCCACGTAAGTTATGTGCCCTGGCAGTAATTACCTTAATGCCGTCTTCAGTGGTTTGTCGGTCAATTTCCGTGGATGCGTTATCGATCACGAAAAGAGTTTTACCTTTCACAGCCAAGCGGCTAATTACATCAAGACCCTGCTCAAGTTGCGCAATAACCAGACAATGACCACGCGACTGATAACCAACTAACGACGTCGACTGCAGCGTATTCGCGGCGGAAAAATTCAACGCTTGTGCATTTGCAGGCTGTTGGCCGGGGCCCGTGGGGCCGGTTTCTACTGTCATGTGGTCTCAGAGTCAGGGTTATTGGAATCTTCGCCTGGTGGCTTGATTTTATTCGGGTGGCGCGCAGGGAGTCCAGTCCCGGCCTGCTCACTCAACACCCGAGTGTCAGTATTTTGCAAAACTCTTTGATCCGCCAGTAGCACTTCACCTATGCTAGATTCTTCAGCGAATTCGAACGGTGTGTCCAGCTGTTCGTCAGTTTCCGAAGGCTCGGGTAATTCCTCTGCCGCTTCATCGCCAGAAGGCTGATCAGTGGTCTCTGCGGCTTCCGACTCATCACGAAACTCTTCTGCCTCTTCCGCTGCGAGTCGCTTTTCCTCTTCAAGGCGCTCTTCTTCGAGCTTTGCGAGTCGAGCTTTTTCCTTGCGGCGCTGATGAAACTTCATATCCGAAGTCACCGTATTGCCCAGCGGCTCAAAACTGGTGAAGTCGTCGTCATAATCATCAAGGCCGTCACGAAATGCAAACTTGCCGCTGAAAAACAGCTTTTTCAACGCCATATTGCGAAGCTGTTTGCTCACGCCTTCAGAGAAAAAAGGACTGTAGTCACTATCAGAATTAAGAGACTCGATGGGCACCATGTCTTCATCGGTAAGAATTTTTTTTTCGACAGCTGAACTCGCATCCGTCGACTGCTCCGGTAACCCGGTATCTGTAGCTTCTGATTCCTGCTCGAAAAGCGATACTTCGGTCGGCAGCGGGGCTTGCGTTCCCTCCAGCTCTTCAGCCTGGTTTTGCTGCTTCCGGCGCGACCAACGCCCTAGAAAGTTATCTTCTGTATTATCTGTTTTCGACATTTAACTTAGTGCGTTCCAGGGCGTTTTGCGAATGGTTCGTCTTGAGTCTTATCGTGCCACTCCTTTCTCTTTCGACGCTTCTTTTGCACCGGCGCATAGTTTTCCAGTACAAAACGTTCCAGTGTCTGATAAACCACAGGTGGCATTTCTGCTGCCAGTACGGTGTCGTCTGCTTCATGATAAGCCATTGCCTCATCATAATCTGCAGTCACCAAAATAGGCGCAATGCCATCGTCTTCATCCTCCTGACAAACGACAAAGATCTCTTGCTGCTCTCCAACCAGAGTATGCCAGTAGCTTTCACCACCATCGCGATGAAAGTCAAGCGAGAAACCGGTCCACAAATACTGGCTGGTGTGTTCTGATTCTTCGATTATCGTTTTTTCACGATTGCCCGGTATTCCCTGGCCGCGAATCACCAGATCGGCCAAAGACCAGATCGGCGTCTTAAAACCACCCACCAAAGTTTTGTGACGAAGCTGCAGCAATACTCCGACATTGAAGGAAGGGGCACGTCGCCGTTCCACCAATTTATCACTTGTTTCACTCAATCGTCGCTTTCCCCGAGTTGACTTGTTATTCCCGGCTGGGCCAAAGTCTGTGCAGCAGAATAACTGCTACCGCAAATGCGCCGGAACAGTGCACTTTGTCGATTATTCTTGTGGTCTGGAAAAGCCTTCGCGCCTGAAAAGATCAGCAAGTGACGCCAAAACTATTCGCATCCGGCAGCATTCTAACGCGCAGACGCCTTGCCTGTGAGCTGGATTTCCATCGTGAAGATATTCCGGTGCAATTGCAAATACGGGAGCGCAAATTTGTGGCCCCGCAGTCGATTGTCTCCAGATGATGTCGACAAGTAGATGCCAATAGTCGCCAGCATCGGTATCATGGTGCTAACTGTAAGCCGCTGGTTGTCAGGCACCACAGACCTGCCCCGGCACGCGCTTTAATCGAAGACAACCGAGGCAGGCCATTTAGTGGGCGAAAAAAATTCAAGCAGCAAGTACCGACCAAAAATGAGTCAATCGGGCTTGCGTCCGACGCATCCTGTCACTGTAATCAACGAGTACGGCGAAGCAACGGAGCAATCTATCCCTGGCGAGTTTCCACTCACTATTCGAATTGATGATACAGAAATTGTCACACTGATGACTCTCGGGTCACAGCCCGAAGCACTCACACTTGGCTATGTCCGAAATCAGCAACTAATTACAGATATCACCGAGATTAAATCGGTTCATGTCGATTGGGATCGTGAGCTGGTGGTTGTCGAAACTCATGCCGGTGAAGGTATCGATGACTGGCAGGAAAAACTCAGCCGCAAGATTGTAACGAGCGGTTGCGGTCAGGGCACAGTTTTCAGCTGCACCATCGATAAGCTGTACGAAGTACAATTGCCAAAGGCCAGCATCAAACAATCACAACTTTACGAATTAATTCGGGAAGTAGGCAAACTAAACGATATCTATCGAAGTGCCGGCGCAGTTCATGGTTGCGGGCTCTGCCATGGGACAAAGTCACTCATCCACGTTGAAGATGTGGGCCGTCACAATGCGGCTGATGCAGTGTCGGGTTATATGTGGCTGGATGGCCTGACAGGCGACGATAAAATCTTCTACACCACGGGAAGGCTCACCTCCGAGATTGTCATGAAAACAGCATTCATGGGAATTCCTGCGCTGGTCTCAAGATCCGGTGTCACTCATATGGGATTGGAATTAGCCGAACATCTGGGACTGACAATGATTGCTCGCGCGAAAGGAAAACACTTTTTAATTTACCACGGTGCTGACAACGTCGAGCTCGATGCGATACCGCCACAAAGAGTGATACCACCACCCACCAAGGGAATGCTGGATGTGAAATCCAGCTAACGGTGTATTCAGCCAGACGCTTTTCAATACAATCAAATGCAATATGCACAACCTAATGTTGTGCCGCTATAAAAATTAATACGCCAGACAAAGGCCACGGATATTTCATGGTACATATTGATATTGCCAAGCGGGTCTATGACCACACATTTAAACAAGACCCAATCGTTCGCAGCATACTGGACACCGACGTCTACAAGCTTTTAATGCTGCAAACCATCTGGCAGGAATGGAAAGACATTCCTGTGACTTTCTCGTTAATTAATCGCAGCAAAACAGTAAAGCTTGCCGCAGAAATAAATGAGGTTGAACTGCGCGAACAGCTGGATCATGTAAGATCTGTCAAACTCACCAAAAAGGAAAACATCTGGCTCGCAGGTAACACTTTTTACGGCAAGGAACGATTATTCAGCGCAGATTTTCTGCACTGGCTAAAAGAATACCAACTACCTGAATTCGAACTCGCCAAGCGCGGGGACCAATACATTATTGATATTCATGGCTCATGGGCTGAAGTCTCCCTCTGGGAGATTCCATTACTTGCTATTATCAGTGAGCTCAGATCGCGTGCCGCGATGCGCGGTATGGGGCGCTTTGAAGTCGATGTCACCTATGCTCGTGCGAAAGCAAAAATGTGGGAGAAAGTCATCCGGCTTGCCAAACTTCCCAACTTAAAAATTGCCGATTTTGGCACTCGCCGCCGACACAGTTTTTTATGGCAACGGTGGTGCGTCGACGCTCTAAAGGAAGGACTTGGTGACAACTTCATTGGCACCAGTAATGTTCTGCTTGCGATGGACCATGACCTGGAAGCAATCGGTACTAATGCGCATGAGTTACCAATGGTCGCTGCTGCCCTTGCAACGAATGAAGACGAACTACGCAGCGCACCCTACAAAGTTCTGGAGAGTTGGCAGAAAACCTACGACAGCAATTTATTAATCGTTTTGCCCGATGCATACGGTACAACCCGATTCCTTAGAGACGCACCCGACTGGCTGGCAGACTGGAAAGGTTTTCGAATTGATTCCAAGGAACCAATCGAGGGAGGCGAGGAAATTATCTCATGGTGGGAGAGCAAGGGGATTGACCCCAAAGACAAATTAATTATTTTTTCTGACGGGCTTGATATCGAAACCATTGAATCTACCTACCACCACTTCGACGGCAGGGTTCGAACCAGCTTTGGCTGGGGAACTAACCTGACCAATGATTTTCGTGAATGTGCGCCCTACCCCAATAATGATCTAAAAGCCTTTTCGGTAGTTTGCAAGGTAACCGAAGCGAAAGGGAAACCCACGGTTAAATTATCAGATAACCTGGCGAAGGCAACCGGTCCGGAGAACGAGGTTAACCGCTATCTTAAAGTATTTGGCAGAGACCACCTTACCTCTACTGAAGTCGAGGTTTAAAGCGCTGACCCGGGCATATTTTTACTCCTGGCTCGATTCACGTCACGGCCCAAAAACAGAATAGGATCAGGAGCTAAGATATTTAAGGACAACTATTCAAAACTATTGAATGGAATTGTGGTTTTTCTTTAGCGCGCCTTGTTCATACTAATCTGACACAATACCGCGCCGGCTGTAGGCTCCTTCTATTGGACAAGTACCTACGCAACCTGGGACTTCTGAATCTTGTGAGCGCTGCGTGACCTGGCTCTTTTGATTCTGGTTCTCTCAATGCGAGACACCACGGGTGCAACCAGCATTAGCGAAAGCGCTGCAGTCCAGAAAAAATAACCGCTTTGCAGTGACAATTTTTCCGATAATATAACTTGCAGTCCCGTGTACCCTGCTGCAAGCAGAAAGACCATGCTGACCCACCAAAACCACTTAAGGCCCGTAATCCTTGTTGGTGCAAAAACAAGCATTGCCCAAAACACAAAGACGAAATTTGCGGCAGCAGCAATTAACGCTACAAAATTAACAATAAAATCTGCAATTGATTGAGCACCGAAAACATTCGCGGTGCCGTAGCGAAGAGTGTAAAAAAAAGTTTGCAGTCCGGTTAGTGAGCGCTCTTCACCCACAATCACTGCTGGAATAAACAACGACACCAAAAACAGTGCACTTGCCACACAAAAAACTATTTTTCCAACCATTAACTCATTCCGATTGCCAAAATTATTTGACCGATCGCCATGTTCTAGTCCTAACGGCAGAGTATCAATTAAATTTAGTGCGGTAGTTCGCACTCACTCACGGGATTATGTAAGGCCTAAAGTGAAGAATTCAAATGCCCACCATCCACCACGATCGTTGAACCGGTCATAAACGAGTTTCCGGCAGCCGCCAATAACAAAATAGCACCGTCCAAATCAGCGGGCTCTCCCACTTTTCGTTGAGGTATATTGCCAATCAATCCCTTCGCCTGATCAGACGCCAAAAATTCCCGATTTATATCGGTCACAATGTATCCGGGTGCAAGTGCGTTGACCCGAATGCCGTATCTTGCCCACTCAAGCGCCAGCGCGCTGGTCATTTGCTCCAAACCGGCCTTGGTTACAGCATAAGACAAGACACCGCTCAGCACCCGCTGTCCGAGTATCGATGTGATATTAACCAGTGCACCATTACGTTCTGCATCTATCAGATGTGTTGCAAACTCGCGCGCTACATACCATGCACCAGATAAATTGGTCTCAAGCACACTGCTCCAGATTGTTTGATCAGTTTTTAATGCCGAAGAAGGTTGAGCGATACCAGCGTTATTCACCAGAACATCAACAACAACACCACGCTCTGTAAGTTGCGCAAAAACACGAGACACAGACTCGGGGCAACCAACATCCATAGCAACCAAAGACACACTAACGCTAGCCGCCAACTCTTCTTCCAGAGCCAGCAACCGGGGATTAGCCGCATCCCTCGCAGTTAACACCAGATCAGCACCCGCACTCGCAAGTGTTTGTGCAAACCGCCCTCCCAGGCCACCAGAGGCACCGGTAATGAGTGCGGTTCTATCAGTAAGATCAAAAGGTGTATTGCGATAGTCAGGGCTGGTCAAAGGCATCACCTGTCATGGGGAATTAGGTGTATTGTATTGAAAAAGCCCAACGAGTGTGAGTGGCCTGGCATTTTTATACACTGATTATCGCTTAAGAAAGCGCAGTGCTTATTCAGTCAGATAACTAATTTCCAATCTGCATTACTCTTGACGCCCATTATCAGTAGCTGAGGTTCTACTAGGGATACTGCTGTCGAAACAACTCTTTCTCGGCACGCAGTTGAACAACGACTGGATCATTTTCAAGCTTTTGAATATACGCCGTCCAGGACGCCTGCGACTCACGCCAGTGAGGACTGTCGCCGGCAAAAGAAAAGCTTACCTGACTTGACGATAAACCACTAGCCAAATGATTTGACACGTACTTAACCATCACAAGTGAAAAAATCGATATTACCACCAAAGAAATACTGGCGGCACGGAATGACACAAACCTGCGAGAACTCTCTTGCCGTTGCACTGCGTTCCCGGCGGTATTGCAAATTGACTGCTCGATATCTGTTGGAATTGCCGGACACTGTGAATCAAACTGGGACAAAATATCCAGATCGCTTACGCGGCTAATGCTAATCACTTCTCCCATTAGCAGGCCTCCGGTTCGATTTGACGAAGACGAACAACTGCTTCTCGGTGTAGCCGGTTGACAGAGCTACGAGCGACATCCAGAAAATTCGCTATTTCGTTGAAATCCATCCTGAAGCCAAATCTTAAGAGTACAATTTCACGGTGATCATCTGACAGGCTTTTCAACTGCACCAATAGCTGCGCATCACTTATCGAATTAAAATCAACCGGCAGGCCATCAGGATGCATCGACACCACATTCGCTGGTAAATCCGGTTTCTCTTCAGTGTCGCCTGACAATTGACGGTTCTCCTGAAGATATGAAGGATGAAGCCGTAAGTGATCGTACAATCGAGCCCATGCAATATGCCGCAACCAGTCAGCGAAGCGAATATCTTTGGTGTAGCGCTTGCGACCGCGCACAATTGTCATCCAGACATCCTGAAAAAGTTCGCCAGCAAGTGTTTCGTCACCGTCGGTACCAAAGTAAAAAAATCGGTATACCGAATTCTTGTGCCGCTGGTAAAGAACATCGAATCCTTCCCTTTCACCGGCACTATAAGACATCATCAGAGCACTGTCTGAATGGTCAAGGGAAGTTTGCTCAGTCACTGTCATAGCTAATCACTATTGTTATGTTTGTGCTGTTCCCGACATGCGATTACGCCCTATGAACGCCAGGAACATCCCTTAGTAGCAATCCTCCGGCCACTCTGTCTCAAGGAGTAGGAATTACTCAATTTTGATCGCCATAAGGCAATCTGATCCCAAACTGCTATGGGCAATTCTGAGGGGTAGTCAAAACGAGGGCAGTCTTGTACATTGCAGGGGTCGACCCGGTGTTCGGGTCAGTGTAGGGATATCAACATGATTCGAAAATACCTGGCCATTGCCTGTTTACTTATTGCCGGTTGCCAGCATCTGCCTGATAACCTGGTGAGCGGTTATTCGCACCAGAGCACACTACCGAGCCATTTTCAGCGCGACCACAGCCCTGCTGAGAACAAGGCGCTGGAACTCCGGGGTTATTATCCGGTGAAACGACACTTCTTTTAAGTTGAATATGGCATGACAGCCCGAAGAAGACTGCCGTACCAACACAAACACGCGACAGGACGTTTAAATTGTATTGCGCTGACGTCGCTGTATTCTTCATCAAAGTGCTAACTTATAACCAATAAACAGCGATTTTTTGGCCGAATTTGCCGGATCAATGCTGTGTTCACCACGCCTAAAACAACCAGCCAGTCTCGAACCGATAATTATTCAGAGTTGGTTAAGTCACTACTGCGTAGCCTTAGGGGGTGCAAAGTGCACTTCCCCTGTTCAGCGAGGCTGTTGTGTTTAATAGCCTCGCTGCGTTTTGGGCTTACCAGAGCCCATCCAGAAACAAGCGCTACTGCGAACCACTAAATGCACGCGATCTTTCACCGACTACATGGTGTTATTTAGAGTGACTAAACGCCCACATGTAGTCGGTAAAATCTCACACACCTCAGTGACTCTCCTACGCCCATGTTTCTGGACGGGCACTTACTAGAACGCCGTCTCAACAATATCCGCTTGCTCCGGATCAATGCGGGCTTCAAACGCCTTCAG
>CAZNOB010000106.1:0-18832 GCA_964574535.1 uncultured Granulosicoccaceae bacterium
ACCCACTTGCACGATCACTCTCAAAACTGATTAAACGCGGGTAGATCAAGAGCAATAGCGCAGATCAAGAGCAAACGCTTTGCGTTTATTGTAGTGACTGGACGGCTTTGTAGGTTGCCGAAAATATCTCGATACTAACAATCGGATGTTTATGCATTTGATGGCTGAAAGTCTGCGCGGCTGGGGTTCTGCTCCTGCGAACGTGGCCTTACGGTGAGGGCAGGGTGATAAATATCATCGATCATTTTCGGAGCAACTGAATAACGATGCGCCTCAAATGATTTTACCACAATATATAATAATATAAGGGTCCTGGTGATGGTGCGTTCGCGCTACGCAGACTAAAACTTACTGGTATTTGCAAAAGAAAAAAATCCTTCAGCACATTATCTTTGAGTGGAATCAAAGATCAAAGGAGATGCCGTCGATTGCGTGAAGAATCCCACTTTATATATGCTTGTAAAATCAAGCCACACGCGTGAGTGAGAAATGCTGGCAGATATGGCTGGCAATATCACTTAAAGGTAATACATCATCTACGGCATTCAAGGCGACAGCAGACCCGGGCATACCCCATACGACACTGGATGCCTTATCCTGTGCAATAGTAGGGGAGCCTGTCTTTTTGATACGGAGCATACCTTCCGCACCGTCATCACCCATACCGGTCAAAATGACTCCCATAGAGTTGTTTGGCGCACATTCAGCTACGGATTGGAACAGGACATCCACTGACGGACGATGTCGATTGACGGGTGCGGCATCCGATAAGCCACAACGATAAAATGCACCGTCACGGTAGACACTCAAATGCCGAGTACCTGGTGCGACATACGCGTGACCTTGCAATACTTGCTCTCCATCTTGCGCTTCTTTTATCTGCATTGAGGAGTGCTGGTGGAGTCGCTTGGCGAATGGCCCGCTAAATGAGCCGGGAATATGCTGAACAATAACGGTACCGGGTGCGTCATGCGGTAAATGACTCATCAAATTCTGGAGCGCGATAGTGCCACCGGTTGAAGCGCCAATGGCAAGAACCTGATTGGTTTTCCGAAAATTTGTTGTAGGGGTACGCGTTTTAAGCGTAGGGTTTAGACTTGCTTTGGCACGGAGTAGTTCTTTGTCGATTTCTGCTGCAAATATTATTTTCTGACAAACCTCATCAGCAAATGCGTTCAGTCCATCTGTTACATCCGCAGATGGTTTGCGCAAAAAATCTATCGCGCCAAGCTCTAGCGCCTGTAAGGTGGCCTCAGTTCCCTTTCCTGTTAATGATGAAATCATAATCACAGGCATAGGGTGTAGTCGCATCAGGTTTTTTAAAAACTGATGCCCGTCCATTCGAGGCATTTCAATATCTAGTGTCAGCACATCCGGATTTAGCTGTTTAATTTTGCCTCTGGCGATATAGGGATTTGCAGCAGCACCTGCGACTTCGAGCCTGGGGTGTGCATTTATGATCTTGCAAAGTACCTGTCGTACAACCGCAGAGTCGTCAACTACTAGTACGCTAATTTTTTTTGGCATTTATACTTCCTCTGGATTGTCTTAGCCAAATAGCTCTAAATCACCGTTTTCAGGCGGGATTGACAGTGAGCTGGCGTATAAAAGTTCGGATTCCTGCACTTGTTTGTTGTGCAAAGACCTAAGTTTTTTTACCATGACTTTTCCGCTCTTTGGGGCAAACCGGATTTTTCTTGCAAAAGAGTTTCCGATATCTTCACCCACCAAATCGATACTTTCCAAAATTAAAAACTCTTTAGCGAACGCTGCGTTTCGAACACCAATTCCCTGTTCGCTCTGGAACATATCGCCGCCGCCAAAAATTTTGGCAACCAATCGGGATTTGTCTGCCCCAAGCTTTAAGAGATCATTAATGAGAATCTCCATTGCATGAGTTCCGAAACGCGCAACCTCTCCTTCTTTTTCGTCTGTGGAACGACCCGGAAGCATGAAGTGATTCATGCCACCAATGCCTGTTAGCTTGTCTCGCAGGCAAACAGCAATACAGGAGCCTAGTACCGTAGTGATATGCTCATCTGATGCAGACGCATAACATTGCCCCGGCAAAAGTTGTACGATGTATACGTTAAGAGTTTCGTCTTTGTAACGTTTTACATCTGAATCTTTTTGATTCGATTGCATAGTCGTTACAGTCCCTTTTTGTTTATTTCTACATTTTTGATTTGGTCGATCGTCGTGGAATTTTCTGTCCAAGAACTTGTAATAACCGTTCTATCCTGTTGCATTCGACAATTGTCCAGAAGAAAAACAAGCATGCTTGATGCATTAATATGTTGATCTACTTTGTTGGTACTTTTGGCTTCCGACAAATGTGCCGCCATATGCTGCAATCCTTGCTCTAGACCGTAAAGCCGCTGAGAAAGTGTGTCGATGTACTGGAGACGCTCAATGATCTGCGTATAATTATTTTGCAAAGTCCGAGTAACGTCTGACTCAGTATTTTGTTGAGTGATAGTCGAAGAGTTTTATAAATATTCATCGGTTCTTGCATGAAGAACGCAAAGAGCCTCCTTGTTTATTGAATCTGCTTGTCGTGGAAAGAGCATCATGATATCCCAGAGCTGCAGGGAAGGGCTTAGTTCAACGCTATTTGAGATATCGACCCCATTGGATTTACTATCTAAATATGACTGCACGTCATAGGTTATCCGCAAAATCAAATCCAAGGGTATGCACCGATGAGCGGAACAGTTCAGAGCTGCCTTCCCAGTGAATATCAGTTTTTAGCTCTTTCATCGATTGTAGATGTGAATACAAGAGTTGAACTGATGCAGAGTCCATCATTTTAACTCGGGAGACATCATAGGTCACATTATCGGCATCCAGGGATTTTTCCAATTCTCCCTTTAAAAAAGATATTCGTCCGATGCGAATGTCTGAAGGCAGATTAATAAGACAGTGACCACGATCGTCAAAATGAACTACCGTTGTATCCTGGTCGGACTGTTCCTCGTCATCCAATAAAATTACGAAAGTCTCATCATCACTGCCGGAATTTGAAACGGCTTCAGAACCAGCGGGTGTCTCCTCTTCAAACAAAACAACAAATGATTCGCCTGATTCATCTGGCTCAGGGGCTGCCTTGTCGGGCTCAGAAGATTCGTCCTCCAGGAGGACGACAAAAGAATCCGTTTCCTTCTGCGTGTTCTTACGCGAAGAAGCTTGCTTTTTTGCGCGTGTTTTTTTAGACATTAACTGAAGCAATCCATGAATTCGTTAAATTTCCAGCGGGGACAGTGCCCCGCCTGCCTGTCAAATGGCTGTTTGAATAGTTCTAAAACTCTTCCCAGTCATCATTTAAATCCGTATTTGCCACTTTGGCGGGTGGTGTGTAGCTTGGAGCATTTGCAGGAGCATTTGGTATGTTGGAAGGGGATGCCGTTGTCACCTGTACCGTGGATGTGGTTGTAGAGTTGTCCATTACAGCCGTATTTGTTGTATTGGATTCTCCGTTTTGGCCGCCTGAAAAGAAGCCTATCAATCTGATCAGATTAGCTGCCTGATCAGTGGTTGACTGACTAGCGGCGGATGCCTCTTCGACAAGCGCTGCATTCTGTTGTGTTGCATTATCCAACTGAGATATTGCATTGTTAACATGGGTGATACCTTCAGATTGTTCCTGACTGGCTGCTGATATCTCCGACACAATATCTGTGACCTTTTTGACCTGAGTAACGATGCCTTCCAGAGTTTTACCAGACTCATTAACCAGCTCGGCTCCGTTTTTAACACGGTTAACGCTGTCTTCAATGAGTTCTTTGATTTCTTTTGCTGCTGTGGCGCTTCTGCCAGCAAGATTCCTGACTTCACTAGCCACAACCGCGAAGCCTCTACCTTGTTCGCCAGCTCTGGCAGCTTCAACTGACGCGTTGAGTGCTAATAGATTGGTCTGAAACGCAATGTCGTCAATGACGCCGATGATATCTGCAATCTTAAGACTGGATTCATTGATTCCTGTCATTGCATTAACTGCCTCTCCTACAACTTCGCCACCTTTCTCGGCTTGTTCTCTTGCTGCCAACGCCAGCTGTTTTGCCTGTTTTGAGTTGTCGGCATTCTGTGCTACCGATGCAGTCATTTCCTCCATGCTAGACGATGTTTCTTGTAAACTTGCGGCAGCTTGTTCTGTTCGTTGACTGAGGTCAAGATTTCCCGTGTTAATTTCTCTTGCTGCTGTATCGACAGTTCCAGCGACGCTGCGAATGCTTGTCACTACTTCCAGCAGCTTTCCAACGGATCGATTGCCGTCCCTTTTTACATTGGCAAAACTTCCACCGTATTCCTTGTCAATGTTTTTTGATAAATTACCATCTGCAATTGCACTTAGAAATTCACTGATCTCAGCTACAAAATCTTCAGTCACATCTAGCAAGCCATTGACCTTTTTTGATAATCCAAGGTAGACACCCTTTTTATCCTGAAGATTGACACGGCTATGCAAATCACCGTTGTGGGCTGATTCTACGACGCTATCAACTTCCTGCATAACGCGTCTCTCCTCGGTAATATCTGTCCATTCCATGGAAGATCCAATGCGCTCTCCGTCGTCTGCAAGGATACCGTTCAAAATGAGTCGAAATGTCCGCGATCCAGCTTGAAGCTCATACTCAAAACTGCCTCCTAGATTATTTAGCTGAGTTCTAAGAGCGCTTGGGTCTTTACTAAACTGTGCTATTGTAAATTCATCTAGCTTTGACGGATCAAGTGATGGTGCTACGGTGCGTAAGTCGGTGGCGTATTTGGATATAAGCTCGCGCATGGCCAAATTTGCGAAACTGATTGTATGTTCATGATTAGCCAATACAACAGGCGTGTTCAGTTTTTCCAATCCATCCGTCAGGCTTTTAATCCTTACCAAATTTGCCTGGTCTGCCTCGTCCCTCTCTTTAAGGGCATTCTGCATTGAGGCCATAACCTTTAGTGTTCCTGTTTGTTTGTTAGTATCTCCAAAATTTCGGGTTAAATTTCCTGCAGCTATTTCGTTTGCAATTGTGTTTAAAAATTCTGGTTCTGCTCCCAGTTGTTTTTTTGTGCTTCGTGTAATCCATACTGAAATCGCAACAGAAATAAGTGCACTCAGACCCAATGCAACCCACAGCGCTTTCTCGAGTGTATTCAAAGCACCAAATACTTCTTCCGTATCCTGTTCGACTGCGATAAGCCATTTTAGGCCCAAGATATCAATATGCTTGGCAGATAATTGAACATCCGTTCCGAATTGATCGATATGGTTGCCTAATTGTTGATTATTAATTGTAGCGTTTATAGAATCCATGTCTGCAGAAAAAGACAAGACGGAGTTTTCTTCAGTGAACGGTAACTGTGTTCGAAGCATTCCATCTTCACTACCGACGAGATAAGTCTTGCCAGATTCACCTAACCCCGTACGCTCATTAACAACCTCGTTGATTAGAGCAAGTGGCATTTGGTAAATCAATACGCCTAACAGTTCCCCGTTATCTAAAATGGGTGTGGATATAAATGATGCAGGAGCACCGTAAGAAGGCAGATACCCATCGTAGTCAATCAACGTTGATTCAGCCGAATTCTTGCCGAGAGCGGCGTTAAACGCTTTAGCTATTCCGCTGGCAGAGTGCGGCCCTGATCGTAGTGAGGTCCCATAGTCAATTTCTTTGTACACGCTGTATACAATATTTCCGTTATCAGGCTCAACAAGAAATATATCGTAGAATCCATAGGCTTTTAAGAAGCGATTAAAATAGGGGTGGTGCTGGCCGTGCAGTTCGCTGTAGTAGCTACCGTCGTTTGCCATTTGAAGATTGTTTTTGTTGCCTGGTGGATGCGGATTTTCAGCGATATATAAATTCTGAAGAACGGTGCCTGCAGTGGATCGTGGTAGCAGTGTGCGTACCGATGTTGAATCCTGATTGTTTTCTTTGAGTGCGTTTGAAAACTGGTTTTCGTAATAGTTTGTCACGGGACGCTGGTAGGAAAGTAGTGAAGGTTTTTCCGTAATTCCTTCAGCTCCATTAGTGGCTGTCAATTCATCCATGCGGTTAAAAGCGGTTGTGAACTCCCTCATTGCAGAAACAATACTTTCATTTTGTGCCATGAGCTCAATTTGGGATTCAATCGTTTTGAAATAATGTTGAATCGAAGAGGCTTTATTTTCTCTAATAGTCGCTAAATTTTCCGTTGCGCTTTCATTGTATGTTTCAATAAACATATTGCGAACATAGAGTGATATTGACATTAACGGTATAACAGCAGCAAATACAAAGGCTATTAAAAGTTTGGTTCCCATTTTCATTACGACTATTCTTCCTTGATCTTATGTCTATAATTTGGTTTGGTTCTAGTGTGTCAAGTTTAGGCGGCAGCAACTTCCTCAGAATCGTTTTCCGGTGTCCAGTCAGCAATCAACAGATCTACATCAAGTACAATGATCATTTTCTCGTCGATGGTGATTAATCCCTTAACAAGGTCGGTGTTGTGTTCTGCTCCAAATTCTGGATTTGCTTGAATGTCCTTGCGATCGATTTTGTATACCTCTGATACGGCATCAACCACCAATCCCAAAATATGTTCCTGTTCTTCGAGTTCTGCCCGAACAACAATTACCACGGTTGTTGAATCAAACTCAGCTCTTTCCAGGTCAAATTTCAATCGCATATCGATGATTGGAACGATGGCGCCGCGCAGATTTATTACACCTAGCATATGCTCTGACGTGTCAGGGACGCGTGTCACACCATTCCATCCTTGAATGCCTTGTACGGATAGAATATCAACACCATATTCCTCACCTCCCAAAATAAAAGTCAGAAATTCACCGCTATCAGCGGAAAATTCCTGTTTTAAAGCGTTGCTGGCCATATCTGTTTTCTCCTCGGAACCAGGCGTACCAATTACCGTGTCATTTCTAGTGTTTAATCATTTACGCGACACTATGCTGCTATAGAATCTGTTTCTTCAGCTAGTGCGGAGGGATTTATCAGATTCTGCATCAATCCGGGGACGTCCAGGATTAAAGCCACCCGACCGTCACCTAATATCGTTGCTCCGGTAAGTCCAGGCACTTTCTTGTAATTTTTCTCAATACTCTTGATAACGATTTGTTGCTGCTCCAACAACTCGTTTACCAGGATACCAAATCGAATATTCTCAGCTTCAACCACCACCAAAAGGTCGGCCTCTGCTTCATCGGCAGAGCGAATTCCGAACTGATCTGATGCTCGCACTACCGGTATGTATTGCTCGCGCATTAGGTAGACTTCGCCTTTTCCGCTGATAGATTTGATGTGACTTCGCTGTAATTGAACAGTTTCAATGATGGATAGGAGTGAAATCACATAGACTTCATCACCTACTCTGACCAACTGTCCATCGAGAATAGCTAATGTCAGAGGAAGACTGATTCGCAGGGTAGTGCCCAAACCAGGTCGCGATTGAACGCGGATCCGGCCACCGAGGTCCAGAATATTCCGTCTGACAACGTCCATGCCGACGCCGCGGCCTGAAACATCGCTTACTGCTTCAGCAGTAGAGAATCCTGGATGGAATATGAGATTATCAATTCGTTCATCGGATAAATTATCGCCTGCTGCAATCAGGTTTTTTTCAATCGCTTTTTGTAGAATTCGATCGCGATTCAATCCGGCACCATCATCTTCCACCTCAATGACGACATTGCCCCCCTGATGGGAAGCACTTAAGGTAAGCGTTCCGGTCTCAGGCTTTCCATTGGCTTTTCTAACCTCCGGCATCTCAATGCCATGATCGAGCGAATTTCTTACCAAATGCACAAGCGGGTCACTGAGTTTTTCCAGCACAGTTTTATCCACTTCTGTGTTTTCACCAGACATCACCAAATCAATTTTTTTCTCCAGTGTATTACTGAGATCTCTTACCAACCGGGGGAAGCGACTGAAACTTGATTTAATCGGTAACATTCGAATTTGCATCGCGCTTTCCTGCAATTCTCTGGTATGTCGCTCCAGTTGATTAAGTCCATCTCGAAGTTCATCAATCAGCTCCGGGTTGTAGCTCTCGCCAAAGCGTTTCAGCATGGATTGAGTGATGACTAGTTCTCCAACAAGGTTGAGTAATGAGTCTACTTTACTAATTCCCACCCTGATGGAGGCAGATTCCGCTGTTGTTGAATTCGCACCAGCCGATTTGGCTGGTTGCTGAGTTTTTACCTTAGTGGCTGGTGAAGCTTTGTCTTTAGCTTTTTCAGTTTTACTATTAGCAGATGACGCTTCGCTACCCTTGCTTTCAGTGGTTGAGTCCTCTGCGGTCTGAGTTGGTGTCACTACACTGATTTTGAGCTCACACTGATCCGACACCCATTCAAATAGTTCCTCAATACTTGATTGGTCGGTATCGGATATCAGTGTCAGTGTCCAGGATAAGTAAAGTACTTCTGAATCAAGATTACTAAAGGCTGGCAGTTGACTGCTATCCGGGGTAACCGTTAAATCTCCAAGTTCGGCCAATTCCCGAAAGATGTATATCGGATCATTGCCGGTTTGGAGAATATCTTGTGAGGGAGCAAAGTGTATGGTCCAAATCGATGAAGCTTCACCATCAGGCTCTCTCTTGTCAGTTGTTTGATCGACGTCCTCGTCTGTGTCAGATTCAGCTCGGGGAGAATCTGATTTGTCATCTGAAAGCAGTAACGTAATACGTTTTTCAAGGGTAGGCCGATCTTCAGCATCACCAGATTCTCCCGATTTTAGGGCCTGGATCATCGCTCCAATACAGTCTACCGACTCAAGTAGTAACTGCACGGCTTCCTCAGAGACCTCACGGGTTCTATCGCGCATCTGATCGAGTATGGTTTCAACCCCGTGAGTGAAGGATGAAACTTCCATAAAACCAAAGGTGCCTGCTCCGCCTTTTATTGAATGCGCTGCTCGAAAAATATCATTGATGGTGTCGAGGTCGGCGGAACCGAGATCTAATCCTAGCAGGCCTGTTTCCATAACCTCCAGGGCTTCGGCACACTCTTCGAAAAATACTTCGTATATTTCAGTGAGGTCAAGATCCATTGACATAGTGTGTCATCCTATCCTTTTAAGCTGCAATGACGCGTTCGACCAACGCGACAAATCTGTCTGGGGTAAACGGTTTGACAATCGAACCCGTTGCACCCGCGTCTTTACCTTGTTGTTTCATATTCGCCGCAGATTCTGCTGCATTTTTTACCGAAGTAGTTCTGGCGCGGGAAAAAGAGGCTTTGTAGTTGTAGATGCTGTGTTTCCAGGTAAACTGGAGAGTTATTGCATTGTAAATCATGCCGAGAGTCGCTCTCGGAATATAATCCGCGTTGAGAAGCTCTTCAGTTGCCTGTGGCTAACGCCTGATAGTGCAGTTTCAATACCATCAATTTCGCCACCAGCTTGAAAGTACTGGGCCGAATTGTTGTTTCCGGGCAATAATACTGGCATCGTAGTTTCCTGTTTGGCTAGCCTGGATTATTCATGATGATTTGACACCGAGAGTCAATAGCGCTTGACAGGTCGCCCTATCGCATGAGAAGCGCGGCCCGCCACGCGTCGAGCGAGTTGGAGTGAGATGTGACGCGCTATTGGCTCTGGCGTCGAAAAGACAGTCTGTCATTTTCGGATAGATCATAAATTTATCGCAAAGACTATAAAATAAAGAAATAAAAGCAAAATACACCCATCGCCTCATGAGCAATGCAGGCTAGCGCATTGATATCGGAAGAGTTGGATTTATTACATCCAGCATACTGAGATTCGCAGCTGCAATTTCCATGGAAACGAGTAATTCCCCACGCTGGCTGCAAGTGCTTCAGTAACAATAGGGGCGGTATTTACGTAGACGATGTCCATGTCTTGACTCTTGGGCCGCTAACATTCTTGTGTCAGATTGATTTTGCAGTATGAGACTGCTAAATCTTGATACAACGAGAGTAGTTGCGTGTGCAGATAACAATCCATGTCAATCTCCAATATAATGTACATTACGCCGGGCTGACACTTTCCCGTGTCAGCTAATAACAGATTAATATTTCTAATATCAGGGTATTTATTATTATTAGGAGCTATCGGATGGTTGTGTTAAAACTAAACATTAGTGTTTTATAAATACAGTGTAGAATTTTCATGGATAGGCTGAAATTCATGGTCATTGGCGGCTATGAAAAGTGACCACACGCCATTAGGTTGTAGTAATCATTCCGCTTGTTGGATTATCCGTTTTCGCAACCTTCCAGTCTGCCAATCGAATAGAAATTCCGTAGCACAGTTCGATAGCTGTTGTATTGCGGTTACTATTCGGTGTGTTGCAGGTATATAGCTCCAGGATTCTCGTTTGTTCAGTTCGGCGAACAGTCCTTCCTGACTGCTACATCTCTTAGGACAGGTAGTTAGTGCCCATCCAGAAACAAGCGCTACTGCGAACCACTGAATGCACGCGATCTTTCACCGACTACATGGTGTTATTTAGAGTGACTAAACGCCCACATGTAGTCGGTAAAATCTCACGCACCTCAGTGATTCTCGCTACGCCCCTGTTTCTGGACGGGCACTAGTTAGATTATTCGCGTGAGAATATTTATTGGACACAATCGTTTGTACTGGAAAATTAAATCTTTTGGCGCAGACATATTAATCTGCAGTGGCTCGTTATTCTTAGGTTTACAGCGGTGAGTTGATGAATAAAGATAAATCGATGACGCGTAGTTAATCAAAAAAAGACGACAAATTATTCATTAAAAGTAATAGCGCCATCATTCATTGGGCGCCAAAAGCAACGTTGTATACTGCAAGGGTTGTACCTTCTCTACTCAACAATCATCAACTGATTCCAGGTGTCGGCTGATGGTCGGCGCTGAAGTTACTCGTTCATGCCTAGCCCGGATTATTCACGAAAATGACGGCATCTCACTTGATCTTTGATTCCACAGCGAATTTATTCTTTTGCAAATATCAATAAGTATTCAACGCAAGAAGAAAATACGCTGTGAAAACATATCTCTGCGCGATATGCTCGCCATTTCATGAATAAACCGGGCTAGTAGTCCAATCACTGGTTGATCAATTTCGACCTAATTGATATCCCGCAGGCGAATATGTTCTATAAGGGTGATAACTCACAGAAATAATACGCTACTGCTAGTTAAGGCTATGGGGATCACTTTTCTCAGCGAAAGCAACGGGTAATTCATCGCTTCAGTTCTAAGTCGAAGACCAGTGAATAAGAAATGAAAAGTCTAAGAAATGAAGTGAAAAATTTGTCTTCGAATCTCAACTATGGCGGACTCGGTGTACCCATAAAATGCAAGAGTAGTTTGTTAATTTTTATGAGTCAGTCTGGATTATTATTGGCTTATGTATTGTGAAAAAACTTTCTATAAATACAATCTGCAACTACCTCTATTTATGGTAAAAAATGTGCTTGTTGAAGATTCAATAGCCATAACTTTCAATTTCATCGCTGTGTTGGCTATTTCCTAATGAAATACTAGTTTTAACAGCGAACTTTGTGTCTAATTTAGTGCAGTAAAAAGATGAAGTAATATATTCAGAGATATTGATAATTTATACTCATCGATGGGTATTCAGTTGTGACTAAAGTAGTAGTGAGTGTAGTCCGATATAAATTTGATAAAGGATTATAGGTAGTAATCAACGGATGATAACCCTAAAGACAGCACATCAAAAATGAACGCTTATGCATCGGAAGATGATTTCGAACGCATTCAGCGTCTTGTATACAAGCACACCGCTATTGTCATTTCTGAAGCAAAACGGGATTTTATCCGATCTCGAGTATCGCGCCGTCTGCGCGAACTTGGCCTGAATTCTATTGCGGAATATTGTGATTACATTGATAGTGGTAAAGAGCCTGTCAGTACGTTTACCAGTCAGGTCACTACAAATCACACGCATTTTTTTCGCGAGCGACATCACTTTAGCGCATTAATTGATCATATTTCCAGGACCGGGCTAAATAACACTATTATTTGGTCCGCTGCTTGTTCTACGGGTGAGGAACCTTATTCGATCGCGATAGCTCTTCTAGAAAAATTTGGTGATGTCTTTACCAGTGGGCTTAAGCTTCGTGCCACGGATATAGATGAAAAGGCATTGTCGATTGCAAAAAATGGTGTCTACGACTCGGTCAGAATCGATCCTTTAAGTTTGCCACAGAAAAAGCAATGCTGCGTACGTGGGATTGGTAAGAGTGTTGGTAAAGTGAGAATTAAAAAACCTATTCGAGAGTTTATTGAATTCAATACTATAAATTTAGTAGAACCGTTAGAGATATCGGATCGGGTGAATATCATATTTTGTCGAAATGTAATTATCTACTTTGATCGTGAAAGCAAAATAAAGATATTCGAAAAATTTGCAAAAATCCAACTACCTGGCGACTTGTTGTTTGTTGGACACTCGGAGAGTCTAAATGATATCTGTTCATCTTACGAGTGTATTGGTAATACAGTCTACCGTCGAAAATAGTTAATCATCTGATCTCAATAACTAATATACATAACCGATAAGTCTCGTTCAGGGCGAGAGGAATCAATTTTAATTTAAGGAATACGATAATGAAAATACTAGTTGTAGATGATAGTACCGCTATGCGCCTTATGATCATCAAAACTTTGCGTCAAGCTGGTTTTGGTGGAAATGATGTTGTTCAGGCGGCAGACGGACAATTAGGGTTGGAGTCCGTTAGGGAAGAGAAGCCCGATCTAGTCTTAGCAGACTGGAATATGCCAAATATGACAGGTATAGAATTGTTACAGGCACTTCGCAGCGAAGGAAACGAAGTAACATTTGGTTTCATAACTACTGAAGCGACACCTCCGATGCGGGAATTAGCAAAAGAAAATGGTGCTAAATTCCTTATTTCCAAGCCATTCACCGTTGAAATGTTCGAGCAAGTGCTCGGCGCTGTTATAGGATAAGAAAATGTCAGATTACGTGATACCCACAGATAATTCTATAAAAAAAGTACTTGGTACATTGTTTGGCGATCAAACCAAAGTAGATACTGGTGACGCGGTTTCCATAGATGAAGGATATGTAGCTAACTATATTTTCGAAGATAATACAGTTGCTGTTTGTGTTGCCGATCATAGTTTTGTTGCATACTCCGGCGCGTCGATGATGATGCTTCCTGCAGGAGCAGCCACTGAAGCGGCTGAGAAAAAAGACTTAACGCCAGTAATGGTAGAAAGTTATTATGAGGTGGCCAATATTCTTTCTACAGTAATGATGAATGCTACGTCTGCGCATCTAAAATTGTCGACATTGGCAGGTCCTGGAGATGATGTGTCGTTTGCAAAGCCTTTGGAAGGTGGATCAACCGAAGTTTCATTTTCTGTTGAATTACCTGGATATGGTACAGGAAAATTGTCGTTTCTAATTGCGTAGAGTGTTGTCTTTGAGTTTTTTATACCGCTTGCAGTTACACGTTTAAACCTACATGGGTTTCAGTCTTTTTGGTTTATGGCTGTAACACCTTAATCTGGAAAAAGGAAATTTCCGTGAATATTCAGTCTTCCCCCGGGATGCTCGCGAGCCTGACGATCACCCATAAAGTTATTTGTTTATTCCTGTTAAATGTGGTCATCGCGGTTGTGATCGCAGCGGTAAGCTTGTTTTCGCTTACCAGTATTAGTCATGAGCTCCATCAGGTGGCTCATGAGGACATACCGCTAACTGCCCAAATTACATCTATAAGCAATCATCAACTTGAGCAGTCCATTCATTTGGAGCGAGCTATTCGCTATGGTGAACTATTGGCTCTAGGAAGGGTGAAGGGGGACAGGCTTGAGGAGGAGGTGCGCTATTTCGACAAACTCGGTAAGACAGTTGATGATGAAGTACGTGCCACGGAGAAATTACTCGAAAAATTTTTGAAATTGGACCATACACCCCATGTGGTGCGTCAGTTCAAGGCTGTGCTCTCCGACCTGGAATCAATAGAGAAGCAGCACAAAAAATTTACAGAGCTGGCTCAGACGACATTCTCGCTTTTAAGAGCAAATGATATCGACGCCGCTGAGCGAGTGGTAGATGAACTTACAGTGCTTGAAGAGGGTTTGGATAAATTTGTAGTAGAGGTTTTACTGGACTTTGAAAAATTCACCGAAGAGTCGTTGTTGCTTGCAGCTGAGCATGAAGCTACAGCACGAAATAATATTTTCTTGATATCAATGATCTTCTTACTGCTGTCGTCGCTGGTATCCTATTTTATAATAAAGAGTGTCTCCGGGCCTCTGGTACATATGAAAGAAGCGCTGATAACGCTGGTGAATGGAAAAACGGTGCAGTTCCCTCCGATCACTCAGGGTACAGAGTTGGGGGATATATTTCATTCTATCTCTATTATTGGAAATAACTTCAATGCAATTAATCGCAGTCAAGGGAGTATTTTTGTTGATCTCGACGGGCATATCGAGTTTGCAAATAGTAACTTCCTTTCGTATACCGGTTTCCAGTTGAGCGAAATCGAAGGTAAGTCGTACAAGGATCTTTGTCCTTCCAGCTCGCATCCGTGGATTACGCAGTGGGAAAAATTGATGGCGGGTCATGATATTCATGGTGAATATGAAGTTTCTTGCAATAATGGTAAAACATGTTGGCTGCAAGCGACTTGCAATCCGATACCCGGGCTCGATGGCAAGCCCACAAGGATCATCATATTTGCTACAGATATTTCCGCAGAGGTAGAAAAGCGTAAAGAAGTAGAAATGCTGTCTCTGGTTGCTGCGGAGACAGATAACCTGGTCGTGATTACCGATGCACAGGAGCGCATCGAGTATATTAATGACGGTTTCAGTCGATTGACTGGTTACACGTTCGAGGAATGTGTTGGAAGGAAACCAGGCTCTTTTCTGCAGGGTAAAGAAACTGATCCGAAAACTATCGCAAGACTGCGTCAGAGCGTACAGTTGAAAGAGCCGTTTTATGAAGAAATACTGAATTATACAAAGGACAATAAACCCTATTGGGTATCAATGGCGATAAACCCTGTATTTGACGAGGATGGCAATATAAAGCGCTTCGTTTCGATTCAGGGGGATGTTACAGAGAGCAAGCTCAAGGCATTGGAAAATGAAAAAGGTATGCGTGAATCTGTAGCTGTGTTGCAGGCATTGGCCCAAGGTGATTTGTCGAATTCAATGAGTAGTGAATACAAGGGTACCTTCAAGCAAATAGGCGAGGCCATTAACGACACCATGCATAATTTGGTCGAGGTAGTTGAGGGGATTCGTGATGTTGCCAGTCACGTAGATACTGCTGCGAGAGAAATTAACGAGGGCAACAGGGATCTTAGCAATAGAACCGAGCGCGCTGCTGCATCAATTCAGGAGACGTCATCGAGTATGTATGAGATCACTGCAACAGTCGCGCAGAATGTCGATAATTCCGCACGCGCCAATGACATGGTTTCACAGGCGAAGACCGAAGCAGAAAAAGGCGGTGAGATCGTCGGTCAGGCGGTTAGTGCGATGGTCGAGATCAATGATTCAAGCAAGAAAATTTCAGACATTGTCGGTGTCATTGATGATATTGCTTTTCAAACAAATCTGCTGGCACTCAATGCATCTGTAGAGGCGGCCAGAGCAGGGGAGCAAGGTCGCGGGTTTGCTGTGGTAGCCAGTGAAGTGCGGAACCTTGCTGGTCGTAGTGCGGTTGCCGCAAAGGAGATCAAGGAGCTAATAGACGACAGCGTACAGCGGGTTGCAAATGGAGTGGAACTCGTCAATGCCTCGGGTGAAAGGCTCGACGGTATTGTCACTCAGGTTAAAGGCGTGGCCGAGATTGTTTCCGAGATTTTCAAAGCCAGCCAGGAGCAGTCCGAGGGCATACAGCAAATAGACAATTCTATCAGGCAGCTCGATAAATCAACCCAGCAGAATGGGGCGTTGGTTGAGCAGGCGTCCGCTGCCAGTCGTTCTACTATGGATCAAGCGGATAGCCTGATTAAGCTAATTGGCTTTTTCGATGCGTCGAAAAAGGCTGGCACACATGCCGGTGTCAGCCGTATTGCTCAGGGCAGCAGGCCTGATGGCGGGTCTTCCAATGACGATGCGTTTGGCTCTGGTCAGGCCGCTCGCAAATAATATTTGCAGTTACTCAACTTAAGAGAGAAGCCGGTTACGGCGCTCATAGGCAATGAGTTGAAAAATTGATCGGCTGATCATGGAATGAGCTGGGGCACAAACAAAAAAAGCCGCAACTGTGTGCGGCTTTTATTTGTAGGATGGCTCCCTGAGACGGGCTCGAACCGCCGACCCAGTGATTAACAGTCACTTGCTCTACCAACTGAGCTATCAGGGAATGGCCAAGAGCGGAATTTTAGCGTTGCTCTCGCTGATCGTCAACTGGTTTTGTGAAAAATATGTGCCTGAAGGTTCTCAGGCGAGATGTTGCCCGCCACCTAACCATTTAGCAGGTCACCCATTCGCTGCATTGCCTGCTCCAGGGTGTCCATGCCGGAGGCGAAGGACAGGCGGATGTGCCCTTCGGTGCCAAAGGCCGAGCCCGGCACTACTGCAACGCCGGCCTTGTCCAGCACATGGGCGGAGAATTCCACGTCGTTGTTTATATTGGGATTTGCATCAATCGCTGCCTGTACATTGGGGAAGGCATAGAAGGTGCCGTCTGCCTCGATGCAGTCAACGCCATTCATACCGTTGAGTGCCTTGATGACGAAGTTATGCCGTTTCTCGAAGGCGGTTAGCATTTCCGATATGCAGTCTTTGCCGCCGTTGAGCGCGGCGGTGGATGCCCATTGAGATATGGAGGTCGGGTTGCTGGTGCTTTGGGACTGAATTTTTCGCATTGCTGCAATGACAGGCTCAGGGCCGCCGGCATAGCCGATTCTCCAGCCGGTCATGGCATAAGCTTTCGACACGCCATTCATCACGACGGTGCGATCGTAGAGGTCAGGGCAGGCGTTCAGTATGTTGCAAAAGCCGTGATCGGCCCAAACGATGTGCTCGTACATGTCGTCGGTGGCGATGACAGCATCGGGGTACTGGCGCAGTACTTCACCCAGCGATTCCAGTTCTGCTTTTGTGTAAGCTTTGCCACTGGGGTTGGAAGGACTGTTCAGCACCACCAGTCGGGTGGCAGGGGTCATTTCCTTATCAAGTTGTTCGGCAGACATTTTAAATGACTGCTGCTGGCTGGTTTCTACTATTACCGGTTTGGCACCTGCCAGCAGGGCAATGTCGGGGTAAGAGACCCAGTAAGGGGCGGGGATCAGTACTTCGTCGCCGTCGTTCAACAGTGCCTGGGCCAGATTGTAGAAACTTTGTTTGCCACCGCAGGACACCAGAATCTCACCTTTTTGATAATCCAGGTTGTTGTCGCTTTTGAATTTCTCAATGATCGCTTCCTTCAGCGGTACAATACCGTCGACGGCGGTGTACTTGGTTTGACCGGTGTTGATTGCATCAATAGCTGCCCGTTTTATATGGTCGGGTGTATCGAAATCAGGTTCACCGGCACCCAGACCAATGACGTCGCGGCCTTGTGCGCGCAGGTCTGCAGCCAGGGCGGTGACTGCCATGGTTGGTGAGGGCTTAACTTGCTTGAGCTTGCTGGAGAGTGTGATGGCCAAGGATGTTGCTCTGGTAGTACCCTGTCGGCGCACTCTTTGGAGTGGCGAAATGTGTTTCGGGTAACATGGGTGGATTGCGGTAGTCACGCACTGGCTGGCGTTACATTCACGCAGAGATTTTATCGACGGCTATAGCTTATGTCCAAATCTTTCAGTATTGAAAACAAATTTGATCCGGCAGGTGATCAGCCAGCGGCAATTGAAGCGCTGATTGACGGTCTGGAGTCCGGGCTGGCGTTTCAGACGTTGTTGGGAGTGACCGGTTCCGGCAAGACTTTCACGATTGCCAATGTGATTGAGCGTCAGCAACGCCCGGCGATTGTGCTGGCACCGAATAAAACGCTGGCAGCGCAGTTATACGGAGAGATGAAAGAGTTCTTCCCGAACAATTCAGTGGAGTATTTTGTTTCTTATTATGATTACTACCAACCCGAGGCCTATGTGGTTGCCTCTGACACCTTTATAGAAAAAGATGCTTCGGTCAATGACCATATTGAGCAGATGCGTTTGTCAGCCACCAAAGCGCTGTTTGAGCGCCGCGATGTCATTATTGTTGCCACTGTGTCGGCTATATACGGGTTGGGTGATCCACAGGCGTACCATAAAATGGTGATGCATCTGGAGCGCGGCAACGTGATTGATCAGCGTGATCTGTTGCGCAAGCTGGCAGAGCTGCAATACACCAGAAATGATATGGAACTTAGCCGTGGTTACTACCGGGTCCGTGGTGAGGTGATCGATGTACATGCCGCAGATTCAGATCGTGAGGCTGTGCGCATTGAACTATTTGACGATGAAATTGAAAACCTCAGCTTTTTCGACCCGCTTACAGGTGAGGTGCTGCGTCGGGTGCCGCGTCTGACCATCTATCCTAAAACCCACTATGTGACGCCGCGTGAAATTATGCTGGCGGCGGTAGACAAAATAAAAGTAGAACTTAAAGACCGGCTCCAGGAATTTCGAGAGGTTGATAAATTAGTCGAAGCACAACGGCTTGAGCAGCGAACTATGTACGATCTGGAAATGATCAATGAGATCGGTTATTGCTCTGGTATTGAAAACTACTCGCGGTATTTGTCTGGCCGTGGGGCCGGAGAACCACCGCCGTGTTTGTTTGACTACATTCCCACTGATGCGATTCTATTCATCGACGAGAGCCATGTGACTGTCCCACAGCTGGGTGGCATGTATAAGGGTGATCGATCCCGTAAGGAAAACCTGGTGGGCT
>CAZNOB010000107.1:0-14848 GCA_964574535.1 uncultured Granulosicoccaceae bacterium
AAATCTCACGCACCTCAGTGATTCTCGCTACACCCCTGTTTCTGGACGGGCACTAATTAGTGCCCATCCAGAAACAAACGCTACTGCGAACCACTGATTGCACGCGATCTTTCACCGACTACATGTAGTTATTTAGAATGACTAAACGCCCACATGTAGTCGGTAAAATCTCACGCACCTCAGTGATTCTCGCTACACCCCTGTTTCTGGACGGGCACTAATTAGGCGGCTTGTTCCTGATCGGGGTGGTCGCCGGGGGGTTCGTGCGAACCATGCATGCGTTGCCTTGGCCATGCGTCAAGAATGGCCTGTGTCAGTGCAGCCAGCGGAATAGCGAAGAATACGCCCCACAATCCCCACAGGCCTCCAAAGAACAGTACAGACACGATAATAGCCAGCGGGTGCAGATCAACCACTTCTGAAAATAGCAGCGGCACCAGCACATTGCCGTCGAGGATCTGGATAATTTGATAGCCGGCAAGCAGGTAGCCGAGCTTGGCAGCAAAGCCCCATTGGAAATAGGCGATCAGGGCGATCGGGATGGTGACTACTACTGCACCGATAAACGGAATGATCACCGAAAACCCGACCAGCACGCTTAACAGCGCAGCGTAGTTCAGGCCCATTAAGGTAAAGAATATGTAAGTGCATGTACCGACAATCATAATTTCAATGAGTTTGCCACGGATATAGCTGGCAATTTTCCCGTCAGCTTCTGCCCAGACTTTTTCGGCAAGTTCACTTTTGTTGGGCATAAAACCACGGGCCCAATCAAGCAACAATTGTTTGTCTTTCAGAGTGAAAAATACAATCAGCGGAACCAGCACCACATAGATGGAAAGCACAAAAAGGTTGACCGCACTGGCAATAGAGAATGATAAAAAGCGCTGGCCGAACTGACCGACCTGACGCTGGCCACTGGCGATGAGTTCGTCGATCTGTTCGACGGTAAATATAGCCGGGTAGAGTTCTGGCAGACGCTGCAGTTTAAGTTGCCCGGAGGCGATCATATTCGGCAGTTCTCTGATCAGTGAAGTGACCTGCTGTGACAGAAGTGGTATTACACCGAAAAGCACAATCAGGCAGAAGAATACAAACACCAGCATTACGATGGTGGCAGCCAGCGGGCGCGGGATATGGTAGCGCTGCATGGTTGTGACGACGCCGTCGAGCAGATAGGCGAATACCAAAGCCACAAGTACAGGTGCCAGGATATCTCCGAGCAACCAGATAAGCATGAAAGCGGTGAATAGCAGCAGGACCAGAATAACGGCCTGAGGATCAGAGAAATTTCTCTGATACCATTCCCTTATGGGTTCGAGCATTTTTATGGTGAGTTACTCGTTTTTGTTGATATTTTCAGTGGCTCGGCTGGAAATTGCTAGTCAAAGATAACTAATGAGCTAGTTTAGAATAGTCCGGCGGAGTAGAGACAGAAGTATGGTCAAACTTTGTTAATACAAATTGTGACAATATTATATGGCAATACTAATAAATACCTGAAACATCGTCTGGCTGACCTTTCCTGAGTGTGGGTGATTAGCTGGCAAAACGGGTAATTTCGCCCAGATGGTGGCTCTTGGCATATTGTCGTGGGACAATTCCCGGTCGCCATCCGCTATGCTACAACAAGCAGCTCCCCAACTACATTAACAACTGTACCCCAACAGGCAAAATAATGCGCACCAGTCAGCTCCAATTATCCACTACCAAGGAATCTCCTGCCGATGCCGAGGTCATCAGCCATCAGCTGATGCTGCGCGCGGGCATGATTCGTCGTTTGGCCGCTGGACTCTACACCTGGATGCCGATAGGCCTGCGGGTACTGCGTAAAATAGAGAATATCATTCGCGAAGAAATGGATGCAGCGGGCGGGGCGGAATTATTGATGCCGGCAGTGCAGCCGTCGGAACTCTGGGAAGAGTCCGGCCGATGGGGGCAGTTCGGACCCGAGCTTCTGCGATTTCATGATCGGCACCAGCGCGACTACTGCATGGGGCCTACGCATGAGGAAGTGATCACCGATATCGCCCGCAGAGACTTGCGCAGCTATAAGCAGTTGCCAGTGAACTACTACCAGATTCAAACCAAGTTTCGCGATGAGCGCCGGCCCCGATTTGGTGTGATGCGCAGTCGGGAATTTATTATGAAAGATGCGTATTCATTCCATATCTCACCGGAATCCCTGCAAGCCACGTTTGATGATATGCATCAGGCGTATAGCAATGTGTTTAGTCGCATGCATCTTAAATTTCGCTCCGTCGAGGCCGACAGCGGTGCCATTGGTGGATCTGGTTCCAAAGAGTTTCATGTACTTGCTGATAGCGGCGAAGACGCTATTGCTTACTCAACCGGTGGTGACTATGCCGCCAACCTTGAGAAAGCCGAAGCCGCTTGTAACGACACCAGGTCAGCACCGAACCAGGAAATGACCCTGGTCGACACACCGAATACCAAAACCATCCAGGCGCTGGTGGATCAGTTTGATCTGCCCATTGAGAAAACCATTAAAACGCTTATCTGCCATGCCAGTGAAGAGTGTGATGCTGATCTGGTGGCGTTACTGGTGCGTGGTGATCATCAATTGAACGAAGTAAAAGCCAACAACCATCCCATGGTTCTGTCCCCAATGGAGTTTGCCACCGAAGATGAAATTCGTGCGGCGGTGGGTGCGGGGCCCGGATCACTGGGTCCGGTTAATTTACCGTTGCCGGTGATCGCTGATCGGACGGTGGCGGCAATGTCTGATTTTGGTGCTGGCGCCAATATAGAGGATAAACATTATTTTGGTATTAACTGGGAGCGCGATGTCGCCGAACCGGAAGTGGCGGATCTTCGCAATATTGAACCGGGTGATATGGCGGCGGATGGCAGTGGTGAACTGCAAATTATGCGCGGCATCGAAGTCGGGCATATCTTTCAGCTGGGTGATAAATACAGTCGTGCGATGAATGCCACCGTACTTGATGAAAATGGCAAAGATAAACTGATGTCGATGGGTTGTTACGGTATTGGTGTGACGCGCGTTGCCGCAGCATCCATTGAACAAAACCATGATGATCGTGGCATTATCTGGCCGTTGCCCATTGCACCTTTTCAGGTGGCATTGGTGCCAATTAATATGCGTCGTTCTGATACGCTGCGTGCTGAAACTGAAAAGCTTTATGCCGAGCTTCGCGCTGAAGGTGTAGAGGTTTTATTTGATGATCGCGATAACCGCCCCGGTGTGATGTTTGCCGATATGGAATTGATCGGCATTCCAATGCGCCTGGTGATGAGTGATAAGGGATTGGAAAAAGGTATTGTCGAGTACAAGGGCAGGACCGACGAAAGTGCCACCGATATTCAGCGTGATGCGGTGGTTGAATTTATAAAAGCAAAACTTGCTTAACCGGAAATTAAAAAACATGACCACTGAACCACAGGTTCTGGAAATATTTAGCGACTACGTTTGACCCTGGTGTTTTCTCAGTACCGTGCGTATTGAAAAAATTAAGCAGAACTACAATGTCGAATTACGCTTTGTGCATTTCCCGTTGCATCCGGAAACACCGGCCGAAGGTAAAACACTGGAAGCCCTGTTTGGTGCTGATGCGGCAGGCATTGAACAAAAGAATGCTCACATGAAAGGTCTGATGGATGCGGAAGGCTTGCCCTACGGTGTGCGTACTCATACTTATAACAGCCGTCTGGCGCAGGAGCTGGGTAAGTGGGCAGACTCACAGCCTGGTGGTGAAGCTATTCACGATGCGTTGTTCAGGGCCTATTTTGTAGACTGTCTGAACATTGGCGATCCAGAGGTATTGATGGCAGTGGTGAAGTCGGTCGGGCTTGATGAAACGCTGGCTGCCGAGGTGCTTGAAAAGCGGTCGTTTAAAGCGGCGGTTGATGAAGACTGGGCAAAATCGAGACAATACGGCGTGACAGGTGTGCCAACCTATGTGGTGGGGCAGGCAGGTGTTGTCGGAGCGCAGCCCTATGAAGCGATAGCGCATCTGCTGACAGAAGCCGGGGTTGCCAAGCGCTAGGAGCTTGCGCGGCAGAACCTATGCTACTGCGAACGCGCCTTGCCGGTGCTCCAAAAGTGATAGTAATTATCGATCATTTTCGGGACAACTGAACAACTATGCGCCTCAAATGATCGTACCATCATTTAATAAGGCAAGGGCCCGCGCTATGGCACGTTCTCGCTACGCAGACTTCTGCCGCGCAAGCTCCAAGGTCTTCTTTTGCGTTGTGATCGTAGTGGCCGGGCAAAATATCGCTTCCGCAGTAGATCATTTATTCCCGGACAGCCACCTGGAAGTTGTTGTCGGCGAGTTGCCGACACGATGATCAGCGCGTCGTTTAAAAAATACACTGCTGTTAATAAATATTGCGGGTGCACGGTTTGCATCTGCAGATAAAAACCCGGGGGAAATCAATCGATGGCAATTCGAGGCGGTGCGCTGCTGGCGCGAGCTTTTCATCAGAAAGGGGTTAAGCAGGTCTTCACTTTAAGTGGTGGATTTTGCAATCCTGCGCTCGAAGGTTTTATGGAGTGCCAGACCCCGGTGGTCAATTCACCGCATGAGCAAGTCGCCGGGCATTTAGCAGATGGCTTTACCCGCATTACTCGCGAACCTACGGTTTGTCTGGTCGGGCCTGAAGGATTTGCGAATGCGATTCCCGCCATGATGGAAGCCTGGGGCGAGCGTTCTCCGGTGATTTTTATTACCGGTTCAAGCACCTTAAAAAGAAAAGGGGCTGGTGGATTTAAAGAAATTGATGATGTTGCCATTGCAGCACCACTGACTAAATACAGTGCGGAGGTCACGCATGGTGAACGGATACCGGAATTTGTTGATCGTGCCTACACCATTGCCACCAGTGGTTATCCCGGGCCGGTGCATTTAAGTATTCCGGTCGATATCATGTTTAGCTCTTTTGAGGAAGATGTTCAGCTTGAAGAACGTCCGTTTAATCGTATGGCAACGAAGCCTGCGAAAGCGTGGCCGTGCCCGGAAGATTTAAACCGGGTCCTCGATATTATTCAAAAGGCCAGTCGCCCGGTGTTAATTGGCGGTCACGGTGTGTGGTGGTCGGGGGCAGAGAAAAAGCTTGATGAAGTCGGTCGAACGCTGGGTATTCCGGTATTTAATGTCCCTTATCATCAAAAATTGTTAGGTGAAGATTATGAGGCGTATATGGGGCTTGCCGATATTCATCAGTACCACCCTTCCAGGTATGCGTTGCAGCAGTCAGATGTGGTGATATTGATTGGCGGGCGGCTTGATAACCAGATGAACTTTGGCAATCCGCCATTTTTTCCGGCAACGACCTGTCTGGTTTGTGTTAACGGATCCCACGAAGAAATAATCCTTAATCGGCCCGCTGATGAAACGCTGTTGAGTGATCCGGGTGCATTCCTTGATGCGATGCTTGCACTTGCCAATAATAATCACTGGACTCTTGATCGAAGCTGGTTTGAAGACAACAAAGCCAAACGCGGGGAGTGGGTTGAGCAGATGCTTGCTGATATTCCCTCTGAAAAAGAAACCGGTGGTATGTTGCATCCTTTGCAGCTTGCTCTTGATGTACAGGATGCCATGGGTGATGACGACTGGTTAGTCATTGACGGCGGCAATACGCACTTCTGGTCTGAAATCGCGGTGAACATCGCTGGCTGGAAGGGCCAGAAGCTGGGTAATATTCTTCATCCTGGTACGTTCAGTATGTTGGGGGTAGGGGTGTCATTCGCTATTGCCGCAAAGATGAATCATAAAAAGGATAATGTAGTGTTGATCAGCGGCGACGGGGCGTTTTTGTCTGGTGGTTTAAGTATCGAGGCCGCGTTTCAGGAGCAACAGCCGGTGGTAGTAGTGATCGACAATAATGGCGGGCTTGACTGCATATCGCAACAGCAGGAAAGGCTGTTTAGTAGTGAAACTCACTTTGCTACGGATTTTCGTGATATTCCGTTCCATACCATGTTTGAAGGGCTGGGTGGTTATGGTGAACTGGTGGAAAAACGTGAAGATCTGATTCCCGCTGTTAAACGCGCTATTGCCAGTGGCAAAACGGCATGCGTCAATGTAAAGACTAAAGGGCATATTAGTCCTATTGTTTTAGCGACGACCAGCAAGCGTGATAAAGCTTCCATCGAATAGTTAGAGAGTAAAGTGTTATGGCAATTATTTCATCGCACGTACTGGATTCGGTAGTTGGATCACATGCGGCTGGTATTCGTGTGCAGTGTTTTTTATTGTCGGGCGAAAGCCGCGTCCTGGTGTTTGATGTAAATGCCAATGATGAAGGCAGAATCACTGAGCAGGTGAGCAGCGTTACTGCTGCGGAACAATATGAACTGGTCTTCTATGCGAAAGACTATTTCACCAGTCTTTCGTTACCCACGATTGGTGATCCGGTAATGACCGAGGTAGTTACGCGTTTGTCGGTGAATAATGATGCAGCGAAATATCACGTGCCTGTCGTTTTGTCACCACACTCTTATACCGTTTGGTGGTCTGCTGCACCAACATAAAAGATTATGTACACGCAATGTTATGCAGCAATTGCAGGAGCAAGTCCCCGGTCCGGGAATTGATTTTCTGGCCCTGAAAAATAGTTAAAAAATAGAATGTAGCCATGCAAAAAAGTATCCCTGCAAAACTTGCCGTATCACGACGCTTGCGTTCAACTCCCTATACCCCGCGAGTTGAAGCACTTGGTGTGTCAGATTATTCCATCGTAAATCATACTGTGCTTCCGAAAGGCTTTGGAAAAACAGTCGATGAAGACTACTGGCATCTGCATGAACATGTGCAGCTATGGGATGTCAGTTGCCAGCGGCAGGTGGAGCTCAAAGGGCCTGACGCTGCAAGGCTGGTTCAGCTGATGACGCCAAGAGACTTGCGACATGCCAAAACGGGTCAGTGCTTCTATGCACCATTGATCGACGATCAGGCTGGCATGCTGAATGATCCCATTATCCTGGTGCTGGCTGAAGATCACTATTGGCTATCGATAGCTGATTCAGATGTGCTGTTGTGGGCAAAGGGGCTGGCTGTCGGGCTGTCTCTGGAGGTACAGATTGACGAGCCCGATGTCTCTCCGCTAGCGGTGCAGGGGCCAAAATCGGATGATCTGGTGAGTCGTGTGTTTGGTGACGTTGTTCGTACGATTGGTTTTTTTCGTTTTATGAAGCTCGATTTTCAGGGACGCGCACTGGTGGTGGCACGTAGCGGGTATAGCAAGCAAGGCGGCTTTGAAATCTATCTTGATGATTCATCGTTGGGGCTATCGTTGTGGGATGCGCTATGGGAAGCCGGTGCTGATTTAAACGTGTGGCCCGGGAGCCCGAATCTAATAGAACGTATTGAGGGTGGGCTGATGTCTTACGGAAATGAATTTACCCGCAAGAACAACCCTCTGGAGTGCGGTTTACAGCAGTACTGCAATTTTGATGGCGCGGTTGACTACATTGGCCGATCAGCGTTAGAGAAGATTCATCAGGCAGGCCCGCAGAAAATAATACGTGGCATTTGTTTTGAGGGAGAGCGATGTGTTCCCTGTGCCTCAACGTGGAAGGTGTCTTGCGATGGTGAGGAAGCCGGCTTTATCACATCTGCAATCTGGTCGCCCCGTTTTGAATGCAATATCGCCATGGCGATGATGAATATTGATTATGCAGCAAGCGGGCAGAAGATCATGGTTCACTTGCCTGGTGGGGCGTCAGCCAAAGGTGTGGTTACATCGCTGCCTTTTCCGAGTGTTCCTGTTTAGCCATCGTAGCGTTTGTGATGTTGTTTGTTGGTGAATGCACCTGGCGGTCTATGGCCCCGGCAGTTTTTACATACCAGGGTTTAGTTTATGCGCTGACCATCTGCATCAAAGCGATGCATGTTGGTATCGTCCGGGGTGATAAATATTTTATCGCGATACTGTAGTTCTACATGGCCGGGGGCGCGTACGGTGAGCGGTTTTGTTAATCCATCCATCTGTATATGGTAGAAGGTATCGCTGCCGAGGTGTTCGGCAACGCCAACAGTTCCCTGCCAGAGACCGCTGTCTTTAGATAACGACAGATGCTCCGGGCGGATGCCCAGAGTTATGGCGTTTTGTTGCTCTGCTATTTCTCCGTCAATGATATTCATCATTGGTGAGCCGATAAAGCTTGCGACGAAAAGGTTTCTCGGGGCACGGTAAAGATCCAATGGGCTGCCAACCTGTTCTATGACTCCTTCGTTTAGTACCACGATTTTATCAGCCATGGTCATTGCCTCGACCTGATCATGGGTCACGTAGATCATTGTTGTTTCAAGCCGCTTGTGCAGTTCACTGATCTCGAGGCGCATGCCGACACGTAGTGCCGCATCGAGGTTGGACAATGGCTCGTCGAACAGGAACGCTGAGGGTTCGCGGACAATAGCTCTGCCAATGGCGACTCGCTGACGCTGCCCGCCTGATAGTTGCCCGGGGCGCCTTTCAAGATAATCAGTCAGGTTAAGCACCTCGGCCGCGGCCTCAATGCGTTTGGTCTGTTCTTGCTTCGGTATTTTTGCCATGCGCATTGGAAAGGCGATGTTTTTGCGTACGGTCATGTGCGGGTATAGCGCGTAGGACTGGAACACCATGGCCAGGCCGCGCTTGCCTGGTGGCAGATCGGTGGCATCTTGTCCGTCAATGGAAATGTTGCCTGCGGTGGTGTCTTCGAGTCCGGCTATTAAACGCAACAATGTAGATTTACCACAACCGGACGGGCCGACGAATACCACGAATTCTCCGTCTTCTATTTCCAGGTTTAAAGGTCGAATGACTTCGACACTACCGAAACTTTTCTGAACATCAGTGAGTCGGATGTTGCCCATGTTAGCGGGTCCCTTCACGGTGCTGGCCGCGTGCAGGCGTTAGTGGAGGGGACATCAGTGTGTGGGCACCATGCACGCAGGCTTCTATATATCCCTGTGTTTTCATGCTGCTTTCCAATCGCCACTTCAGAATTTCACCGATAAGCCAGTCACGAGTGTCTGCCTGTGCGGGGTCATCCCACAAGTTGTGCTGTTCTTTAGGATCTGTCGCCAGATCAAACAGCATGCCTTTCTCATCATCGATGAAGTGAACGAGTTTCATTGTGCCGTCGAGCACCATGGTCATAAAGCGGGTGCCGGTTAGCAGGGCGTCGTTTGAGTGTTCGGAGTATACGCGCAGACGTCCCTGGTCTGGTCCGTCGTTGAAGTAGGGTGTCAGTGAGGTTGCTTCCATCCACTGCGGTGCTTTCAGGCCTGCCAGTTCAAGAATCGTTGGAGCAAAATCAAACAACGCGACATTGTCATTGATGCTCTGTCCTTGTGGAATACCCGGGCCCGCTACCAGTGCGGGTACATGTACCGTTGACTGATACATGTTCCATTTCTGTGAGTGACCATGATCTCCCAGACAATCGCCATGGTCCGATGTAAAGATAACAATGGTGTCGTCCAGTGCGCCACGCGCCTCCAGTGCATCGAGCATATCGCCCACCTGTTTGTCGATCATGGTGACATTTGCATAGTAGTGCGCGCGCTGCCTTTGTGACTGATCAGGTGTCGGGTCTGGCAAATGCACCACGCCATCGGCATCTTCACCTAAATGAAATTCACGTAACTCCTGCATTGCCTTTGGTTGTGCATCCGGGTCCGGTGGAATGGGCTCGGGTAACTTGCGGCCCTCGTACATATCCAGATACTCCTGCGTTGGATCGTAGGGCGGATGCGGACCAGGCAGACCCACCTGCAGGAAAAACGGTTCGGTACCGGTAAAGCGATCGACCCACCAACACGCCATCTGACCGGTGAATACATCCGGGTGCAGGATTTCATCGTCGGGCCAGGTCCACGCACCAAGTAGATCTCCGTAGTCGTCCCGGCGTCGTTGCGTTACCCGCGACGGTTTTTCCAGTCCACGCAGAAAATAGGCTTTGTCCCAGTTATCCAGATAGAACGGCAGGTTTGGATGGTCGCGGTCCTTGTTTTCGGTGACGTGGCGTTCCTGAAAACCGAATGCGCCTTCGACCGGCATCGTGTGCATCTTGCCAACATTGACTGTGCGATAGCCTGCTTCTGCAAGGTCTTTTACCCAGCAATAGTTCCATGGTTCATCGTTGCGAAAAACTCCATTGGTGTGTGGATAGACACCGGTAAAAAGAGACGCACGCGACGGTGCACACGAGGGCGATGTTATGTACATATTTTTAAACGCCGTACCGCGCGCTGCCATACGGTCAAGATTAGGTGTGAGCATATGATCAAAACCAAGCGCTGCTATCGTGTCATAGCGCTGCTGATCGGTGATAATAAAAACAATGTTCGGGTGTTTGGTCATGGTTATCCTTTGACAGCGCCGGAGAGCGACTGAACAATATAGCGATTGGCAATCGCCATCAGCGGCAGGATAGGAAGCGTCAGTGCGATACTGGCTACGGCAATTGACGCCCAGTCCACGCTGTCATATGAAATAAAGTTCATTACCGCGACAGGTGCGGTCGTGGTGCCTGAACGGGTGATGATCAGCGCATAGAAGAAGTCATTCCATGCGACCAGAAACCCGAGAATCGCGGCCGCCACAGCACCTGGTCTGGCCGCTGGCAGGGCAACCAGAAGAAAAGCCTTGCCGAGGCTTGCGCCATCCATAATTGCAGCCTCTATTAGCTCGTCCGGTACTTGTGAAAACGAATTCCACATTGACCAGACGATTAACGGCAAAGTGAGCGTCATATAGGCAAAGATTAATCCCGTATAAGTATCGATCAGCCCTGCATGCACATACACCAAAAACAGCGGTATGACGAAACCTACCGGAGGTGCCATGCGCAGTAACAGCAACACCCACGAGGCGATAAACTTACCTGATACCCGTGACTTCGCTAACGCAAAGCCCGCTGGTACTCCCACCAGCATCGATAGAAAAGTAGATGTGCCAGCGGTGATAAAGCTGTTCATCAGTGCCCCTGGGAAGTCGGAGCGAGTGATTTTGAAAAAGTTATTCAGCGTTAGGGCAAACGGGCTTTCCCAGATCGGTTCAAATATTGTGTCCGGTGTACGAACCGACAATAGCAGAGCCCACAGTGTGGGCACTGCGGCAAACAGCAGCAATACCAGCATAATGGTGATGCCCACGGCCTTTTTTATTCGGTACTCCGGGCTGCGATCAATCACGACGATATCCGTTGGTTGAGCTTAGCCACATAGAAACTGATGATCGCCGCTACTAAAAACAGCAAGACGGCGATTGCCGCCCCATAAGCGACGTTAGAGTTTTGGAAGGTTTGTACATAGGCATAGAAATTTGTTGCCTGAGTCGAGCGTCCAGGGCCGCCCTTGGTCATCACGAAAATCATCGGGAAGTGTTTCAGTGAATCGATAAAGCGGAACAGCGTGACCATCAACAAAGCCGGCATTAACAGTGGCAATGTAATGAAGATAAAAGTTTTTACCCGAGACGCGCCATCCAGTGCTGCTGCCTCATCCAGATCAGGTGATATACCCTGTAGTGCTGCAAGAATTATAAGCATGGCAAACGGGAAGTTTGTCCAGGTATCGGCCACGACGATCGCGAAAATCGCACCGTGTTGTGAAGTGAGAAAGCTCGGGACAGTGATGCCGAATAAATCGAAGAACGCATTGATCGGTGACAAGGTTGGAGTAAAAAGCGACAACCAGATCAAAGCCACTGCTACATGCGGTACTGCATAGGGTATCAGAAACAACACGCGGCCCAGTCGCCACTTGCCGACAATTTTTTGTAAACCAACTGCTACTGCAGTTCCAATGATTACTTGTGCAGCAACTCCAAACAGCGATAGTGCTGCCATCGTATAAATAGAATTTACCAGGCGCTTGTCATTGACAAGTCTGATGAAGTTTCGAAAGCCGAACTCTCCGTTGGTTCCGCGGATCAGATGATAGTCACTGAATGATAGTGCCAACATGCCAGCCAGAGGTACAATCGCGAAAATTGCCACTGCAATGATCGCAGGGACGATCATTCGACGATAGCCACGCTCTAGTTCGAATGTGGCGCCGAAACGCTTCTGTGGGATTGATGACATAGGTTAAGTAAGATGAGTTACCCGACAGACAATTGTCCATCGGGCTTGTTTCACTGATAGGGTAACTACTACAGACCCAGGATGTCTTTCATATCCTGCTCGGCACCTTCAAGCGCTTCTTCAGGTGACACCAGTCCATTGAGTGCAGCATTGATGTTTTCACCAATTGCCTGTCCCAATGCTGGCCAGTCTGGCAGTAGCGGACGGTAGTGACCAATTGCAAGGTTCAATGCGTCGGCCTGCATGGTCAGAAAGTCCGGGTGAACCTTTGAGTATTTTTCGATGACTTCGGGGTTCTGTGCAACAGGACCGGTAGTGAAGTTCGAGAATGACTCTGACAGTGCAATTTTGGTCATCGTCTCGGTGCTCACTGCCCACTCAATAAATTTAGCAGAGAGTTCCGGGTTCTTTGCCGAAGCTGGAATACCGAGTCCATGTACTGCAATGGCCGGAGAACGACCCGCTGGCCCTGCCGGTGGCAGTGCAATGCTGGTCTGTTCGGCAAATTTGCTTTTTGAAGGGTCGACGATTTGCGCAACAATACCGGTGCCTTCAAGCGCGAACGCTATCTGGCCGTTTTGGGCGGCGGCATTAACTTCTGCAAAGTTAAAGTTACCTGCACCCTGTGGTCCGTAGTCGTTAAGAAGCTTCATGTAAACGTTGAGTGCTTCAAGTGTTTCCGGTGAGTTGATGGCTGGCGTCAGATCACCTCCGGTGTAGTCTTCAAAGAATTTACCACCATAGGCACGCATCACCATCGGGAAGATAAACATATTAAAGCCCTGACCGGGAACAGCACGCATAGCGATGGCTGCGGTTTCATCGCTGTGGATCTTCGCCGCTACGGTGAGCATGTCTTCCCAGGTGTCCGGAACTTCTACACCGGCTTCGTCAAGGATGTCTTTGCGATAGGTCATCAGACCTGTTGCCGCCATATACGGCACTGCCCATTGCTCACCGTTGATGACATAGGCGTCCAGTGGACCGGCCATGATGTCTGCTTTCACTGGCATGGCATCGACTTCTGCGGTGATCGGTTTTAACCAGTTGGCAGCAACCCAGCGCTGTACCTGAATGACTGGCGTATGTACTACGTCTATGTCACCGGTGGCGCCGGTAAATGACAATGTAATGCGGTTTTCGAAAACATCCTGACCAATCACATCAATGTTGGCCTTGATTCCGGTTTCGGCCTCAAAGTCACCGGCCAGCTTTTGCAGCCCGTTGGTGTATGGCATGCCGAATAACACGACATTGAGCTCTTCATCGGCAGCCATTGTTAGTGCGGGCACGCCGCCCGCAATGGTTGCTGCAAGGGCAGTCGCAAGTAAACGTTTTATCATCTTATATCGCTCCTCTCTGGCTTTTCATGTTGTACCCGGCCCTGTGGCTTATCCGCCACTCAGTGGCAGGGTGTGGTGCTTGGGCCGCAATCGTTTTGCGGCACTTTCGGTGTAAACTAGTTCTGACAACTGCTCGCGCGCGGCAAGCAGTGCACTGCGATAGCGTTTTTCGTCATCTGTGGTTTTTGTTGCCGGCTCTGCCAACGTGAGCAGGTGCAGAAATTTGCCTTCTGGATCTTCTATGACTGTGGCAAAGCGACGAATACCTACGTGGTTGCCCTCGAGGTCTGCGGCGAAAATCTGCTGGCGCATGTTGTTCAGAAGTGTTTTAACATCGGCAATTGGCAACCAGCTGATTTCCTGCCCCGGTCGACGGACGGTGGTAAAAAAACCGTCGGTATAAAAGCGTGCTTCAACTTCTTCCCAGTCAAGGCGACTGAGGTAGAGCTGTGCCAGTATATCCAGTTCGTAGAGTGAGCGACGAAATCCGACGTTAGCGCGAATCACTACATCCGAGTCAGGATAATCGGTTTTTGAGTGCCACAAGAGCTCGTGTCCGGCGACTACGACTACCTCTGCGGACAGGCTCAGTTCGGTCGATAACTCACGCATTGTGGTGTCGAGCCGTGCCAGGTAGTTCTCGGACATTGGTACGTTGCGCTCAAGGCGGAAGTTACGCACGCAGTATTTTTCACTGGTTCTAAACAGATATCCCCAATCGGAAAGCGACTTAACGATACGGTTGAGCGTAGATGGAGAGAGCCCGCAATGGCGAGCAATATCAACTTGCTTAACCGGCCCCGGGCCGGCAGCCATGATGTACTCCAGCACTTGTAAGGTTCGCTCCGTCGGGTTCATGACAAATTTCTATAGTGGAATTTTAAATTCCAATAATGGAATAGACGAGATTCTAAATGAATTTATGTGTGATGCATAGTAGTGATTGTCAGGGGCAGGCACTTTTAGCTTTTGTCGCCAAGTCGCTCGCGCTCCTACTTTACTACTCACACCCGACAAACTTCAATTGAAGCCATTGTGAAGCGCGCGCGTTTTAGTTCTTGTCCGGCATTGGAGCAAAAAGTCCTGGTGCGATTGTTCCAGCCTCTGTAATTTGTACTTCATCCGCTGCGCATCGACCCACTTCTGAGATTGCTCTGAAAATTGATGAAACGCGGATAGATCAATAGCGAAGAGCGCAAATGATGGGGAGTTTGAAGGCAATGCGAGTATTACTGTATCTACCAGGGTCGACTTTGCGGTTCCGATCGATCCTCTGTTTGCGCCATTACATCGAGTAAAAGACTTTTCATTCTGCGACGGGTATCGGCGTATTCAGGGTTGTGGAAAAGGTTGTTTAGTTCTCCGGGGTCGTCGGCCAGATTATAGAGTTCGCCGTCGCGTGCGCTGCCGGTTGCGGGTTGGCCGTGCCAGACAATCA
>CAZNOB010000107.1:14948-18593 GCA_964574535.1 uncultured Granulosicoccaceae bacterium
TAGAGTTCGCCGTCGCGTGCGCTGCCGGTTGCGGGTTGGCCGTGCCAGACAATCAGTTTCCACTGTCGATGCCGCAGCATTGTTGTCATGATTAGCGGATCCGTTGCGAAGCCTGAATAGCGATACTCCGACAGCGCCCAAGGGCGCCAGTCCTGCTGTTGTCCGGCTGTCAGCGGTAATAGCGACTGTCCCTGCACACCTCGGCCTTTCGCACAGCCAGATGCATCGAGAAAGGTGGCGGGTAAATCAATCCACTGCACTAGCTCGTGGATTTTAGTACCCGCTTTTATTTGGCCCGGCCATCTGACAATCAGTGGCACGCGAGTCAGGTCATCGTATAGCTGGGGCCCTTTGAGTAATTGCTGATGGTTGCCCAGCATCTCACCGTGATCTGATGAAAACACAACCAGTGTGTCCTGTGCCAGGCCAGCTTGTTCCAGTGCGTTAAGGATGCGCCCGACTTCATGATCAATCAGTGCGATCATGGCCCAGTATTGGGCGCGGATTTCTTTGATCTCATCTGTGCTGTAGTCCTGGAAACCCGGTGCGGTACCACTGTAGCTTTTCTCTGAGTAAGCCCGGTGTGGGGCTGGTTTGTCGTCCAGTTCATTGGCGCGGGTATTGGGATCAGGTATTTTGTCGGCGTTTATTTTGTCGCGAAATTCCTGTGGTGCACCAAATGGATGGTGTGGATCAAAAAAATTGGCGACCAGACAAAACGGCTCACCACCTTCACGCGGGTGTTCGATAAAATTGATCGCACGCTCCGCTACCCAGTGTGAGTAGTGGGCTTCTTTCGGTACTCGATCGACTGGAGTACCGGCTTTTGCACGGTTGCCATACTCGGTGTTCTCGTTGGCACCCTTGTCGGGGAACAGGGCGGCGTAGATGTCTGGTTGTTCTTTGCGCAGCCAACGATGATAGTCGTTTTCCAGTGCGCGATGGTTTGGCCCGTGTGCCCACTCGAAGACTCTGTAGCCGTCGTTCTGACGAGGTTCTGTTTGCCAGCTGTCACAAGGGGATAAATGTTGTTTGCCTATCATGCCGCAGTCGTAGCCGGCGTCAGCCAGGGTTCGGGTGAACAGTTTCTTGTTAGCCGGTAGTGGCACACCGTTGGCGTAGAGACCATGGTTGGCTACATATTTACCGGTAAACAGGGATGCGCGTGACGGGCTGCATACCGGGTTCTGCACATAGCAGTTGCGAAACAAAGCACCTTGCGAGGCCAGTTTATCGAGGTTGGGTGTTACCGCCCAGGTGGCACCAGTACACTTTAAGCTATCGCCTCGTTGTTGATCTGTACATATAAACAGTATGTTGGGGCGTTGCCTGTGATGTGTCATGTTGACTCTTCTAAAATTTTGCGATGCGAGGTTCGGTGCGATCTTCCAGCGCACAACGAGCATCGATAAGTTTGTCGATCATGTCTTCCAGCTGTTCTGCATGTTGTTCTTTAGACGCCAGATTATTTTTCTCGTGAGGGTCCACCGCCAGATTATATAAGCGATACGATGGAGGGCTATCAGTTTGTGGGCTGCCGTGTGATACCACGAGCTTCCAGTTTTCAATCAGTAGTGCGCTGTGCCATCCGTGGTGTTCGGAACGCTGCCGGCTCAGTGCCCAGCCTCGGGGCAGGGCATCTGCCAGCAGTGAATTTCCCTGCAGTCGTGGCGGCAACGGGAGTTGTGCCAGTTCTAACAAGGTAGGTGCAAGATCTATGGTTGATACTGGCGCTTCAGTAACGGTTCTGTCACCAGCGGGCAGGCGAACGAATAATGGTACTCTTATCTGGTTTTCGGTTAATGCGGGTTCGGAGTCATTGCCAGATGCATTACCCCGCGCAGCCGTGACAACGATAACAGTATCGCGATCACTGCCGGCCGCGGCAAGACATGCTGTGATATGACTCAGAGCATTGTCTGCCTGTTGCAGAGATCGCAGATTCAAGGCTTCGCCGCAGTAATCCTGAGGTGGTTTAGCACCCATCGACTCTCCAACGACAAAGCCTGCAATACAAAGAAACGGTTCATCGTCCAAGGCATTGGTTATCGTCTGGCCAATGCGCTGGCCTGTCCAGTGATTAAAGCTCAGTTCATTGTCGAGGTCAGCCATGGCCTGATATTGTTCAGGGGGTATTGCTGTATCGTCTGGATTAGCCTGCAAAGGAAAGATTGTGTCATAGGCTTCCCCGGCAACCTGTTGCAACCAGTTCAAATAGGCATTTTGTCGCGAACGATGTAATGGTCCGTGTGCCCACTCACTGAGCGAGTACTCATCGGGGCGCATGGGTTCGGTTGTCCAGTGTGATAACCCGGATAATTGTCTGCGTCCGAACAACCAGGTGTTGTAGCCACCCCGGGCGAGCCGTTGCGGCAACGTTTGCTCGCAGGCGGGCAGTGCAACGCCGTCAGTCCATACTCCATGGACACAGGGATCAAGGCCGGTGAACAGACTGCTGCGAGCTGGCCCGCTTTCGGGGTTGGGTGAATAAGCGTATTCGTAAACAGAGCTTGCACCATACAGGTCTGCGAGTACGGGTAGATCTGACAAATGCTTTTTTAGCGATGTTGCGCTTAGTGCGTCGAACGCTGCCATTAAAATATTGGGTCGACGCGGGTCTGACACCTGAGTCTCCTGGCTGTTTTTTCAAAAGCACTATAGTGCCGCCACATTCAGGTATATGCCAGTAATGCGTCATTTATAAGCGGTGCAAGGTCTTCCATTGATTACAGTGCAGCGGTGGTGCATTGGTGCCGGGTGTTTGAAAATTCTTTAATGGTCGGGTTGGTGCATGTGCTGAGGGTGATAGGCGATTGCTTCGACTTCTACGCGCGAGTCAACCAGTAGCTGGTTGACGAGTGCAGATCGAGCAGGAGGATCGACCGGGAAGTATTGATGGTACACAGCATCGAAACCGGGAAAATCTTCTTTGTGTTGAAGCCATACGGTTGTTTTGACGATATCAGATAGCTCACAACCAGCCAGCTCCAGTGTGGATTTTATTTCATCCAGTACGGCGCGTGTCTGTGTCTCGATTGAGCCGGTGGTCATCAGTTCACCGTTTTCAAACGGCAACTGACCAGTCATGAATACATAGTCACCAGCCTGCACAGCACGCGACAGTGAAAGCGTTCTACCGCCGATTACTATCGGATCACCAATGATAATTTTGTTATGCATTCCAGTTCCAGTTGTGTTTTATGTCTGGCCTGGTGCGTCCGGTGGTGGCGTAAAAAGACACATAGGCCAAAGGTACGCCACATCATCCACGCTTTGAGCGCTTGTATATATTGCTCTATTTGCTTCTGAACTCGCAATTTTATGCAACACCAGGGTGTAAAGTGCTTAAAAATAAAGACCCCGCCATTTTTTGTCTTGACCCTTTTACCGGGCCATTGACACATTCATTCTAAATGCCAGCTACGAAACCATAGAACCGTACTTAATCTTAACCTTCGAATTCGATGCTAATTGTAGTGCCTTTCTGAGGTTTGCTTTCTACAGAAAACCGGCCATTGATCAAAGCAGCTTGCTCTTCCATGCCACGAAGACCATAGTGTCCTGGCTTTGGTTTTGACTGAGTAAAGCCCACCCCGTTGTCCGCAATAGTCAACTGAAACTGGTTTTGTTCGGTTTTTTGCGACG
>CAZNOB010000108.1:0-14463 GCA_964574535.1 uncultured Granulosicoccaceae bacterium
ATGGGTCGCAGTATTGACCAATGATCCAAATCCGAAAAAACACGCCACGTTAATTACCGTCCATATAAAATACTAAGTCCAGAACCCTGCTACTGCGATCACGCCGGGACGGCGCGCCAAAGATAATAGGAATAATCGAACATTTTTCGGGACAACTGAAAATTATGCACCTCAAATGATCGTACCATTATTTATTACGACAAGGGCTCTCGCCATGGCACATTCTCGCTACGCAGACTTCTACCACTTAGACTCATAACCCGAATTATTCATGAAATGGCGAGCATATCGTGCAGAAATTTTTTGCCACAGTACATTTTATTCTTATATCTAATACTTGTAGGAGTTTGCAAAAGAGAAAATTTGCTGTGGAATTACCGATCAAGCGATATAGGGTCGACTTCGTGAATATTCCAGTCTGGATATTACCGCACTTTGCCTGTGCCCCGGTTCACGCAAACGTGCTCCAAAATTCCCAAGGATGAAATTTTCACAATTGCTCCACAATTCGCTTATAACTTCTACCCACAAACCATCGGTAACTGAGCGCTATCCGGACTCACCGCATGCATCCCAATGAAGCTTAAATATCAACTTTTTATTACCTTGCTGGTCGCGAGTGCACTGTTAATTGCACTGATGTTCGCTGTCAGCAGCTGGAGCTTTAGCAGGGGGTTTATCGGCTATATCAACAATACGACGAAAGCCAGGCTAGAGCCTTTAACCGCTGAATTAGTCGCGCTCTACGAAACTTCCGGAAACTGGCAATGGACAAGAAAAAAAAACCGCCGGCTCTGGCATGACCTCCTGAACGAACACGCGGAAGATACTAAAAGACCACGATCGCGCAGAAACGCGGCGGAAAACTCTGATCTCCCGGCGCAAAGCAGCGCGCCGTTAAAACGGCAAGGCCATAACAGCAATCACCGCCCTCCCCAACCACAACTGGCATCATTGCTGGTGCTAACAGATGCAGACAAAAATCGAATATTTGGCAGAATCCGAAAGAGAGATCGCATTGAATGGATACCCCTGAAATCGAATAACCAGACGGTGGGCTATCTGGGTTTTAAAAGAACGCGGCAATTAAATCGACAAATAGACAAAGCTTTCGAACAACAACAAAAACGAAGCTTTGGCTACGCTGCCCTGGGGATGATTTTATTATCTGCCTTACTATCTATCCCATTGTCATCACGTATTGTTAAACCACTGCTGACCGTCAATGCTGCCGTAAGTGAGATAAACCAGGGCAACTTCGACCACCGAATTACCAACCAACGCAATGATGAGTTTGGAGATCTGGCCCGGAATGTTAATAATCTGGGCTTTACTCTCGAACAAAATCTGGCCGCAAGACAACGATGGATTGCAGAAATATCGCATGAACTTCGCACACCGCTGGCAGTGCTGCAGAGCGAGATAGAATCAATGCAGGACGGCATTCGTGAAACCACCCCGGAGTCTATTTCGTCACTGCACGATGAAGTACTTCGACTGAGTCGACTGATCAATGATTTACACCAGTTATCGCTGTCAGACATTGGCGGGCTCGACTATCAAATGAAACCTTTGTCACTTGGGAAGGCAGTAGAGTCGTTTGTGAAGTCCAATCGAGTGGCCATCGACACCGCCCACTTAAAATTAGAACTAGTTACGGAGTCGGTTGCAATTTTCGGTGATCACCAGCGCATTAATCAATTGCTGGATAACCTGCTGCAAAATTCCATACGCTACACAAACGACAACGGATGCCTGAATGTGTCGGTGACTACAGAAGGCGATGACGCCGTAATACATTGGGAAGACTCGGCACCGGGAGTTGACAATACTGATCTCCAACACCTTTTTGACCCGCTATACCGCACTGATGAATCACGCAATCGAGAGCAAGCTGGCTCTGGCCTTGGTCTGGCGATAGTGAAAAAGATCATTGATGGGCACCACGGACAAATAGAAGCCGAAAACGGTCAACTCGGCGGACTACATATCATCGTTAGAATTCCAAGACTTGAGGACGGACACGCTTGAATATCGCCATTGTTGAAGATGAAGTAAAACTTGCTGAGGTCTTACAGGAATACCTAAATCAGGCGGGCTATACCTCGACCATCTACACAGATGGATCAGAAGCACTTGCTGAACTGAGCGACAATACCCCTGATTTAATATTGCTGGATTTGATGTTACCCGGCACTGATGGGATGACGATATGCCGCGAGATTCGAAAGTCTTCAGATGTACCTATTATGATGATCACCGCTCGTGTTGAAGAGATAGATCGCTTACTGGGTTTAGAGATCGGGGCAGACGACTACATCTGCAAGCCCTACAGCCCCCGCGAGGTAGTAGCACGCGTAAAAGCCGTGCTTCGTCGTCGCATTTCGCCCCCCGAGGCACAACAAGAAGACTTTATCCTTGATGAATCCGCCGCGATGGTGAGAATCAAAGGTGAAAACTGCGAGTTGACCGCCGTTGAACTTAAGTTGTTAAAAACCATGGTGGACTCACCCGGGCGTATATTCAGCCGGAATCAATTAATGACACGAATATATCCGGACAACCGAATCGTGAGTGATCGCACTATAGACAGCCATGTGAAAAAGCTACGGCAACGCCTTAATAAGTATTCCCCATCTACCGAATACATTCACTCTGTCTACGGCATCGGGTACAAATTCGAATTCCCCCACACTAGCCTGCACTAATCATGAGGCGACCGATGAATTTAGCTTTAATGGCTTCATTTATTGTGTTCGCAGTGAATTTACAGTTGTTCCTAAAATGACAGACTGTCTATTCACAGCCAGAGCCAATAGCGCGTACATCTCACCTGAGCCCCCCTGGCGCGTGACGGGCCACGCTTCTCAGGCGTCAGGGCGACCTGTTTAGCGATAGTGACTCTGGACGCCGATTCCTCTGAATAATGCAGGCTAACTGGACTGCTCTTTAGAAGTTTTGACTCTGGCCGCTACCGGACACAGTAGACATAATGGAAGAGTGTTTAGACATGCATCACAGAAAAAAAGGGATTCTGACAGTAGTGGCGGTACTGTTTATCCTGGGATTTCCGGTTACTGCTAGCCACGCGACCCCTGTCCAGGAAACCAAAGTCCGACTTCAATCAGATTTGCAACGACATATCTATCGATCTCTGGTGGACGGTGCTTTTCATACTCTGAACTCTGAAACCGGCGATGTCCGGGCTCTCTATCCTCTGACTTCACATCCTCTGATTTTAAAGATGGGTGAGCACTACATCATGTGTGCGGATTTTCGGGATTCACAGGGCAACGAAGTAGAAGTGGATTTCTATCTGATCAGGAAACCCAAAGGATTTCAGGTGTTTCAAGCAGAAATCGACAACCATGAACTTGTGTTAAGCCTGATTCGGTCTGGTAAAGCCAAAATCCTGTAGTGAGCCAATGATTTCCCATATATCTCGGTGGCTGTCCAGGAATGTGGGTCGCCGTGTGGAAATGAAATTTTTTGAGTTCGATATTTTGATCGATTAAGGCAATTGTCATCAATCTTTAGCGAATATCGATTGCAATGGCTCGCCGGAAGGTCACTTCCACATTCGATGATTCCTTTTCGGACAGCCACCTAACCACAAGGGCAGTCACTAAGTCCGGTTTCCAGCGACGGAGATCTCCCGGGCATTGTTTGCGATACAGCATTGATCAGAAGAATAAAATGAAGTCAAAATCAATATTGACCAAATTCCTCATTGTACTCACACCTATATATTTGGCATTGGTTCTGATAGGCAGCTTCGTTGCGGCGCAAATTTTAATCAGAGACACTACCGATATACTGGCGGCACGAATAGGAGGACTAGCGGCCAGAGTATCACTGGCAATAGATATTCATGAAGCACACACATTTAGTGCTCTTGCTCAGGATCTGATCGCCCCACTGGGTGTTGATCCCGCCGTGATTTGCGTTGAACTTCGTTCAACCGACAGCAAAAAATTCATTACTGCTCACCCGCCTGCTTTGGGTTGCAAAGGACAACAGCATGTACCATTTGAGGTAGTTCTCCCGATAGATGATTTTGATACCTACAGTCTCCATGTAAAATTCACCGACGAGGCGACCAGTCGTGCTGTTAATAAGCAAATCGTCACCACAGTCGCCATTCTGGCGTTAGCGTTCCTCGTTACCCTGATCAGTGCGGCTATTGGATTTCGAATGATTGTTAGCCGCAGATTGCTGTCACTGCACGACGCGATACGAATGGCCGCGAACAACTTGCAGCGACGTAGAATCAAGCCTAGCGGCATGGACGAACTCACGCAAATAATTAATGCGTACAATACCCTGATGGATCAGGATGCCGTGCGCGAAAAACAATTAACTGCAGCCAATAAAATACTTATGAGGCAATCCAGACAGGACCCCCTCACAGGACTGTATAATCGAAGGTACTTCAGCACGATTGTCACCAATGATGCGCCAGAGGATTACCAAACTAATCGTTGTGGCGCTATTATGCTACTGGATATCGATCTTTTTAAACTGATCAACGACCAACACGGGCATGCGACTGGCGATGAAGTTCTAATCAAAGTGGGTAAACGCCTTAACGATTGTCTGCCCAATGGCACACCCGTAGTACGCTGGGGAGGAGAAGAAATTCTGGTGTATATGAAAGACATGGAATATGCAGAAGTTGATAAATACGCTGCCATTCTGCTATCTGTAATTGGTGCGAAACCCATAACGACCAAAGCCGGAAATATCCCGGTCACCACTTCTATAGGGGTAGTTAGACTTCCGTTTACCTGCGGAGATAAAATCCTAAGTCCCGAGCAAGCTGTAAACTTATCAGACGCCGCCCTTTATGAAGCCAAAGCGACAGGCCGAAACCGGGCTATAGTTATCGCCGAACAACAATTTCCGAGTCAAGATATTAAAGCAACTATCGAAAACGAGTTCGCCCACGCACGGGAGAAAGGACTGGTTCATGTGGAAGTCATCCCTGGACCGCCAACAGCCAAAATCAGTTCGCCGGAATTTAAAAAAGCAGCATAGCAATTAGCTATCGATCACATCCGCAATTGGAACAATTCTATGATCCCGGAAGCCTTTTCGGGATACATACACTCGATGCAATTTATTTGCACAATTTCAACCGATAATCTGTATTCACCTGACAAGCACAACGCAAAGTCAGCGAACAACCAATACAGGTTATTAAAATGAAAACGTCAAAGATCATAACAAATTCACTGCTTTGTACTCTGGCTGCCAGCCTTATCGCAGGCTCTGCAATTGCTGCCATTCCAAACCTCACAGATATTAACGGTGACGGTGTAATCTCTGCAGAGGAATTCACTACCGCGAGGCAGGCCGCCAGATCCGCTGCACTTAGTCTGTACGACACCAACGGCGATGGTGAGCTTTCGCGCATGGAAAAGCGGACCCTGAAGGATGCTCGATACGCCGAAATGGTTGCACAGTTCGATGCAGATGGGGACGGTGAAATTTCGCGAAAGGAACGTCGCACAGCACGTAAGGCTCGAAGAGCTGCTATCGAAGCACAACTCGATGTAAATCAGGATGGCGTGGTATCAGCCGAAGAAGCCGCCGGGTACGAACAAGTTCGAGAAGAACGAAGTGAGAGAAAGCACGGAAGGAAACACGGCTATAAGAAAGACCGGAATGATAATAAATCTGATGGCGTATAAGCTGTAGCACGAACAGATGGTTGACAAGAAAACAGCATTGGGGATGCTCCAATGCTGCCACTTCAATACCGTCTTCTAGGTACCGGTATCCTGTTGTAGTGTATCCTGATCTGGAACCGAGATATAACGACACAATGTTTCCAACAACGCGTTAGAGTCGATTGGTTTAGTCAGGTAGTCATCCATTCCTGATTCCATACACTTATCTCTGTCTCCTTTTAAGGCATTCGCGGTCAGCGCAACTATCGGTATCCTGGATTCACCTCCCTCTTCAAGCTCACGTATCCTACGAGTAGCAGCAAATCCATCCAGAACCGGCATCTGACAATCCATTAGTATTAAATCAAGTCCACCCTTCTGATATCGCTCTACACCCTCCTCACCATTATCTGCAACCTCAATATGGAATCCCATTTGTTCCAGCAACTCTGTCGCAACCAGCTGGTTTATCGGGTTGTCTTCGACCAACAATATTGCGGCTGCCGGTGCGTTGTTCGCGGCTGCTTGATCAGAATTGATCTTAACAATCTCAGGCTGACTCTTTTTTGATCCGGTTCCATCAAGACCTTCGAGAACATCCACTGCCAACACGTTGGAGATCGTATCGAATAATCGTGACGCCCGGACCGGTTTAGTTAATGCGGCATCGGTAAATTCAGTGAGATTTTCGATATCATCGATGTTATCCACGGAGGTCAGCAATATGGTTTTCGAACCTTTGCACAAATTCTCAGACCGTAGATTTTGCAGCAATCGCAAACCGTCCATTTCCGGCATCTGATAATCCAGCAATAACAAATCAAAGGACTCATCATTTTGTTCGGCAGTTCTCGCCACCTGAATAGCCTCTGCCCCACCCGGGACACAGGTAATAGCCATACCAAACTGCTGTAACAACTCTTTAAGCAATTGTCGATTGACAATATGATCATCCACAACCAGTACACGGGTACACGATACAGAAAAAGGTAGCGGATAGACTGGAGCATGGTTCGCGGCGGCTGCAAGCGGAAAATCAAAGACCAGACTGAACACCGAACCCTTACCAACTTCACTGGTCACTGTAATAGCACCATTCATTAGTTCGACTAGTTGTCGACTGATAGTCAGGCCAAGTCCGGTGCCACCATACTTTCGAGTTGTAGAGGCATCTGCCTGAGTGAACGAATTGAACAGGTTCTCCAGTGTTTCTTCATCCATACCACAACCCGTATCTTCTACTTTAACTTCAATTCGGGCATTTTCATTGGTTGATTCAAGGCAAGTCGCGCTTACGGCAACGGTACCAGCCTCGGTAAACTTGGTGGCATTACCTAGAATATTAATCATCACCTGGCGCAAGCGCTCCGGATCACCGATCACAAATGTCGGAATATCCGTCTTTATATTGCCGATCAATTCCAGATTCTTACTCGCCGCCTGTACCGCAAACATATCAACTACATCAGACAATGTTTCGCGGAGACGGAACTCTACACTTTCAATTTCCAGCTTACCTGCTTCGATTTTTGAGAAATCGAGAATATCGTTGATCACACTTAACAGACTTCGAGCAGAGTTTCGTGCAGTTTCAACATACCGAGCCTGACGCTCATCAAGTTGAGTCCGATTGAGAAGATCGAGCATTCCCGTAACACCGTTGAGTGGCGTGCGAATCTCATGGCTCATATTGGCTAGAAACTGACTTTTTGCCTGACTGCCAGCCTCGGCTGCATTGCGTTCAACGCGCAGCCGTTCATTCTCCCGACGCTCACTTACATCGGCCAGAGAGACAATGAAACATGCTTCCTGTTCAGCGTTACCGGGAATGCCATTGATCGAACACAGCACACAACCGCTTTTACCATCGACTTGTCTGTTGAACAGTATTTCATAGTCGGTCACCTGACCAGTGTCATTCAGAATAGCGGTCAGATCATCGCCCGTGCCCTCAGCAGTGTAATTTAGATCTCGCATAAATGGACCAATCGAGGCTGCCAGTCGTTCTACCGACGCAAAGCCAAGGATATCCGCGGCTGCAGGATTGGCTTGTTGAAATTGCCCATCGGTTGACAGTTGCAATATTCCTTCTTTGGTGTTTTCAAAAATATACTGAAAATGCGAAGCTTCTTTTAATTGAGTGTATGCCTCTTCACGAGTTTTTATCTCTAGTCGAATGCGGTCCAGCACTTTATTATACTGCGATGCAATTTCACCGACTTCTGTGTGGGGCTCAACATCAACCAAAGCACTGAAATCACCGCTGGCACTTTGCGCGGCCATATCTGTGACGAGATCAATTAATTCCGTGCCTGCATCGTGCTCAGACACATTCAATCCCTGGCGTTCCGCATCTTCAGGGACTCGCAATTTACAAAAGCGGTTTATAAAAGACAGCATCACGTAGCCGCCACCGAATGCCCAGATCGCCACCGATACCACACCACCCAGCTGAACAATAAACTGAGTAAAGATCCCGTGTCCAGTCGGGAATAGACTCGAATCACCTACAAATGGAATAACGAGGGTACCAAAAACACCAGCAGCGCCGTGTACTGGAAACGCACTAATGACATCATCTATTTCATACTTGATAAGCAGTAACGCCGCACCGTGATAGACAAATGCGCTAACCATTCCTACAAAAACAGCATCATAAGTACTGAAGATATGAACACCGGCAGTCACGCCAACCAGACCAGCAAGCGTCCCGTTAATCGCAACCTCAATTTCAGGCTTGCCACCCCGGTATAAACGATACAAGGTGAGCACCAGGCCACCAGCCGCAGCCGCAAGAGCGGTATTTAATACAATTTGCGAGATATTTTCATGGTATCCAATGCCACTGCCTGCGTTAAACCCAAACCACCCAAACCATAGCAATATCACCCCAACAGTTGCGGTCGAGTAGTTGCTGCCCTTTAAACGATACTGCCTATTCGCGCCACTGAATCGCCCAATACGCGGACCCACCACCATGATCGCTGCCAATGCCAGCCAACCACCGAGACTATGAACTGCAGTGCCACCAGCGAAATCAATAAAACCGGCTTGCGCCAGTCGCCCGGTTAGCTCACCCTCTGCGACCCCGCCCCAAATCCAGTGCCCGGCTATCGGGTAAATAATTGAAGCCACTAGTGCGCTCAGGATCAGGTAGGCCAGAAAGCTGGTCCGTTCTGCCAGTGCACCGCCAACTATCGTCGTTGCTGTACCGCAGAACATCATCTGGTATAAAAACCAGGCGCCATTGATCTCTGAATGATCTACCGCAAAGAAAGAGAATCCAATCCAGCCACCAACAGACTCGCCATACATAAACGCAAAGCCAATCAGCCAGTACATACAGGCAGCGATGGCAAAATCAGACAGATTCTTAAACGCAACATTGATACTGTTTTTTGATCGAACCAATCCGGTTTCAAGCAAGCAAAACCCGGCCTGCATGATCATCACAAAAAACGCGCAGAACAACAGCCAGGTGGTATCAAGTGGAGAAAGTTGAAACATAGAGATCCTGCAATTCAGGCAGACTGCCTTTGCGACCGCTGCAAACCCTATTCCTGAATTCCCTAAAGTCATCCAGATCAATGAATCAATGAGAATTTCATCATAAAAATGCCTGATTTAACTCTGTCTGAGACGGTTCAGGCCTCATTTACTGTGGCGAACCCATCAAATTGATTAGCAGTGAGTTAGCACAAAAATTGCGAACTGACTCACAGCTTCACAGTAAGGCCGCCGTGCGCCGGCACAATTTCTGAGAGCCAAATCATTCACCGCCCCCGACACCGATACATCACCCAATTACTTTTCTACCTGAGTTTCAACACCGTTCAAATAGATTAAATATCGTCAATACGGTGGCTAGTGGTAACATCCCGGGTCATTCTGAGTACAATGCGTTTCCGTTTAATTCGACGCTCGGACAGCCCCACATGGCAACAGCACAGCCTCGCCTTTGGCAATTAAACTCACGCTTCAGTACCGTGATTCTGCACGCAAAAGCAGATAGCGACATTCCTGCGATCGTTTGGTTTGGTGAACGCCTGCAACAGCAAACAGAAGCAAGTTCGATTTCTCTGCTGACTGATCTGCCGCTGCCAATGGCGAAGCGTGACAATCCGTTGATCCAGAATCTTTTTCCGCAGGTTGCCGACGATACTGAAATATCGCCCGCTTTAAAGGGTCATCGCGACGGTCAATTTTTCGCACATCGATTTCATTGCCTACGCGCGACCCAGGATAAATCATCGTTGCACATTGAACTGGCTGACGATGCCGCACAACTCATTGCCACAGTGATGATTGCCCTCGATGAAGAAACTGGTGTGCTTTCGATATCCAACACACTGACCAACACAGGCACAGAGGTATTTCAAGTGGACTGGCTTGCCAGCGCATCGCTTCCTGTGCCCGGTCACTTTGCAGAGTGCGTGTACCTGCATGGGCGCTGGGGGCTTGAATTTCAAACACATCGCCAGGCACTTGGGCCCGGCACACTCTTATTGGAAAATCAGCGCGGCCGTACAAGCCATGAACTATACCCGGGAGTGGTGGTCGGCGAAGCCGGCTTTAGCGAACAGGCGGGTTGTGTACTTGCAGCACAACTGGCATGGAGTGGAAGTCACAGAACGGTCGTCGAAAAACTGAGTGATGGACGGGCCGCTCTGCAAAGTGGTATCGCTCTGGATAGCGGCGAATTGCGGCTTGCAGCGGGCCAGAGCTTCACAACTCCTACACTGCACGTTGCAACTGCAAACGGGCTTAACAAGGCCAGCCAATCAATGCATCGTTATGCGCGGGCGCAAATTCTACCGGCATGGACTCGAACTGAACGTCCTGTCCATGCCAATAGCTGGGAAGCACTCTACTTTGATCATGATACAGAAAAACTGTTCGAGCTGATTGATGCGGCAGCCGCACTTGGCGCTGAGCGATTTGTTCTTGATGATGGATGGTTCCCCGCCAGACGCTCGGATAACGCGGGGTTGGGAGACTGGACAGTGGATCAAACCATCTACCCTGAAGGCCTGCACCCTGTTGTGGAGCATACGCGCAAGGCTGGCCTGCAGTTTGGTTTATGGTTTGAACCTGAAATGGTCAATCCCGACAGTGATCTATATAGAGCTCATCCAGAATGGACTCTGCATCTGTCTCCGTATGAAACGCCGCTTGCACGTTCACAGCTCGTGCTAAATCTGGCCTTACCTGAAGTTTCAGAATACTTATATCGCCACATTGCGGCACTGGTTGAAGAGTATAAAATTGACTACATCAAATGGGATTTTAATCGTGACCTGCTCCTGGCTGGCGATGGCAAGATAGGTTGTATGCACCAGCAACCCATCGCCTGCTATGCGCTAATGGATCGACTTAACCAGGCGTTTCCGAACCTTGAAATTGAAAGTTGCGCCTCCGGTGGAGCTCGCGCCGATTGGGGCGTACTGAAACAAACGGGCCGTGTCTGGACGTCAGATTCTATCGATGCGATTGATCGCGCCCGTATTCAACAAGGTTATAGTATTTTTAATCCCCCGGAAATCATGGGAGCACATATTGGTCATGAAGTAGCTCACCTGACCGGACGTGCCATCGATATACACACCAGAGCTATTGTAGCCTTGCAAGGGCAACTCGGTTTTGAAATAGACGCAAGACATCTGGAAAAAGAAGAGCTTGAAATTCTTCAGCACTATGTAGCACTGTATAAAAAACACCGACAATGGATCGCAGGCAGCTTAAGCTTCCGACTGGATGGCACTATTGACTCTCTGTGCTGCTGCGGGTTGGTGGCAGAAGACCAACAAAACTCACTGTGGTTCGCTGTTGCCACCAATAGCCTTGCCACTACAACGCCGGGCAAGTTGCGACCCAAAGGACTGCTTGCCGACCAACACTACACAGTTAAATTGGCAAGTAGCAATGCAGACTATTTCAAAGGTTTCGCAAAGCAGGTACCAGGCTGGCTGATGCAGGAGACTACGGTCTCCGGTGAAATTTTGATGGCAGTCGGCCTCAACTTGCCTGTCATGCCTTCACAATCAGCTCTTCTGCTGGAAGTCAGCGCCAACTGATTAGCCTGGCTACAACCGAGTAAACCATCTATGAAACTAGGCGTATGTTACTACCCTGAGCACTGGCCTGATTCGTTTTGGGCAGAGGACGCCCGACGCATGAGAGCACTGGGTATCTCGGTCGTGCGCGTGGGTGAATTTGCGTGGAGTAAACTGGAACCAGTGCGCAATGAATTTCACTTCGACTGGTTAAGCAAAGCGATAGACACATTGCATGCTGAAGGACTAGAGGTGGTACTCGGAACGCCTACAGCCACACCACCCAAATGGCTGATCAATGAAAAGCCATCGATACTTGCCATTGATGAGAACAATCAACCACGCGGCTTTGGCTCACGCAGGCACTATTGTTTTTCATCAATCGAATATCGCACCGAGTGCAAGAGAATTGTCACCCGGATTGCACAGGAGTTTGGAGATCACCCGGCAGTGCAAGCGTGGCAAACTGACAACGAATATGGTTGCCATAGCACGATACTCAGTTATTCAGAAGATGCCACCGCAGCGTTTCGGCAGTGGTGTAAAAGCTGTTATACCGATATAGGAAATCTCAATACCGCCTGGGGTAACGTATTCTGGAGTATGGAGTACAACAGTTTTGAGGAAATCGATTTACCCAACGGGGCAGTCACCGAACTCAACCCGGCGCACCGACTGGCGTTTTGGCGTTTTTCGTCTGACCAGGTAGCAAGCTTTAATCAAACGCAGGTTGAAATCCTGCGCGAGTATTCACCTGGTCGGGATATTCTGCACAACTATATGGGTAACTTCACTGAATTTGATCACTACACCACTGCCGCTGATCTTGATATCGCCAGCTGGGATAACTATCCGCTTGGCTTTCTGGACAGAGACAGCTCAGATAAGTCGGATCAGGAAAAATGGTACCGCACCGGCCACCCGGATTCTTCAGCATTTCATCACGATCTCTATCGCGGCATCGGCCGTGGCAGATTGTGGATTATCGAACAACAACCTGGTCCGGTGAACTGGGCACCTCACAACCCAGCCCCACTACCGGGTATGGTAAAACTATGGGCACTGGAAGCCTTCGCGCATGGTGCTGAAGTGATGTCGTGGTTTCGTTGGCGGCAATTGCCATTTGCTCAGGAACAAATGCACACCGGCCTGCTCAGGCCCGATTCATCAGAAGACGTTGCCTGCGAAGAAATAAGACAACTCAATGCAGACTTAAAGTTACTCGGCAAAGGCCATACACGTCAGTGCGATGTCGCAATCGTATTTGACTACAGCGGCGATCAAATGTGTCGTATCCAGCCACAGGGGCAGAACTTTGATCCACTGCAGTGGGTAATGCAGATCTACACGGCACTGCGTCAAAACGGGGTTAATATTGATGTTGTTCCTGCTGATGCTGATTTTTCACTTTATAAAATGGTTGTGCTTGCTAATAGTATTGACGTAAGTAAATCACTCGCGGCAAAGTTATCTGCATGCAACGGGCAGATAGTGATCGGGCCCCGTTGCGGAAGTAAAACCAGCGAACACTCAATACCGGAACAGCTTGCACCAGGGAACTTGCAGGCATTAATTCCCTTGCGGGTCACCTGCGCAGAATCATTGCCGGATTTCATTTCCTTAAAGACCAGCGGCGGCGCTATAGCAAACCGATGGCGTGAGAAAATCGAGACCAGCCTGACCGCTAAAGACACTTTTGACGATGGCTGGGGATACCATTACCAACACAATAACGTGCACTATTTAAATAGTTGCCTGACTGATCAATCGCTTAATGATTTTTTTCTAAAGCGTCTTCAGGAAGCAGAAATTCCGACTCAACCCTGTAATGACGGCTTACGCATCTCAACTTACGGAAAATTGACATTCGCTTTTAACTACGGACCTTCTGTGCAAACGATATCTCACGACGGAGAGTACCTGATTGGACAACAAAGACTATTCGCCGGTGATGTTGCTGTATGGGAATAACGACCGCCGTTTACCAACATACAAAGGCAATCTATCACTGCACGGTGAATAGAAGTTACTATAGGTAATGACAACTTCCAAAACCCCCTTGTCTGCCAATGTGCGCGCCAGCCTGTATATGATGTTGTCAATGATGGGATTCACCATCAATGACATGTTTATTAAATCTCTTGATGGCGAGTTACAGGTCGGCCAGATCATGGCCATCCGTGGCTCAATACTATTGCTGTTAGTATTCGTTATCATTTGGCAGCAGGGTTTACTGCGCAGACTTCGCGAGCTGCTGGTGCCAACCGTGTTATATCGTTCGATCATGGAAGTCTGTGCAACACTGGCCTTCCTGACAACTCTGCAGGCACTGCCCTTCGCCACGATAGCGGCAATCCTGCAGGCATTGCCGCTTGCCGTTGCAGTTGGGGCTGCAGTATTTCTGGGTGAGCCCGTGGGCTGGCGACGCTGGATCGCTATTGCGGTGGGTTTTGTGGGTGTATTAATCATTATTCGACCCGGCCTGGGTGGTTTCCAGGCGATGTCGCTGTTGGTGCTGTTGTCGGTATTTTTCGCCGCGGCACGCGATCTGTTCACGCGCCGCCTGCCGGCAGGTTTGCCATCACTACTGGTATCTGGTGCGACAACTTTCGCCATCGCAAGCGCCGGTGTTGCAATCACTTCGTCCACGGGCACCTGGCAAAGTGTGACGCCACAGCAAATCGGTATTATGGCAATGGCAGCATGTTTTCTCTTTTTTGGATATCAGTTTATTGTGA
>CAZNOB010000108.1:14563-18119 GCA_964574535.1 uncultured Granulosicoccaceae bacterium
GGTATTATGGCAATGGCAGCATGTTTTCTCTTTTTTGGATATCAGTTTATTGTGATGGCGATGCGTACCGGTGAAGTGGCCTATGTTGTGCCATTCCGATACACCAGTCTGGTCTGGGCGATCGGCCTGGGCTACGTGGTGTTTAATGAAATTCCTGACACACTTACGCTGGCAGGTTCGGCAATTGTAATTGCTATGGGCATGTTTACGCTTTATCGCGAGATTGTCACTGGTCGGCGCACCGTCACGTCAACATCTGCCAATGCCGCAGGCAATGCCTGGCATGAGAAAAAAAGTAACGACTAGTAGTTCGTGTAGCTCACAAAAGGACACGGTGTTGGCAAGAATTGCATTAATATATAGCGCTAAACAAACACTCACGAACTCATTTTAAAATAGCAGTGAGTCTCTGCCATGCGACGAAAATAATCCAGGTCAGCAGGCATATGTTTACTACTGCTTTGCATATTCACAGGCGATTGCCGCCGCTGTGCGAGCATTGTTTAAAACCAGCTGAATATTAGTCTGCAGGCTACTTCCGGCTGTTATCTCGGCAATCTTGCCCAGAAGAAACGGCGTCGTGTCTTTGCCGGTAATAGATTTTTTATGCATCTCTGCCAGCGCACTTTCAATGGCACTGTTGATCGCATCAGGGTTTTGTTCATAGGCTTCTGGCACCGGCACACAAACCACAACCCCGCCGTTCAGCCCCAGCGTCCATTTTTTGTGCAGCACTTGTGCGATCTGACTGGATTCCGGCAAATTGTAGTCAACCGGATGCTCACTACTGCGCGTATAGAATGCGGGCCAGTAGTCAGTCCGATAACCAATCACCGGCACGCCGTGGGTTTCCAGGTACTCGCGGGTTAACTGGATGTCCAGTATTGACTTTGCTCCGGCACAAACCACAGCGACACTGGTGTGAGCAAGTTCTTGCAGGTCAGCCGAGATATCGAAGGTTTCCGATGCGCCTCTGTGTACGCCTCCGATACCACCCGTGGCAAAGATTTTAATTCCTGCAAGCTCCGCAATGATCATCGTCGCTGCAACAGTGGTCGCCCCTGTTACACTTGAATCCTGTAACGCAAAAGGTATGTCGCGCCGACTGACTTTGAGCGAGTTTTGTCCGCTCTGACCCAGATGTTCAATTTGGTCCCGATCCAGCCCGGCATGCAAACGTCCATTCAGGATACCAATGGTCGCTGGCACCGCACCGTGTTGACGAACTTCTGCCTCCACAGACAGCGCAGTTTCAACGTTAGCCGGATACGGCATCCCATGAGAAATAATCGTCGACTCCAGCGCCACCACCGGATCACCGTTGTTGATTGCAGTCTGTACTTCAGGCGTCAGTGTTAAATACTTTTCAAGGTTCATCGTCTGTATTTTATTCATTACTTTTTATAGGCTCCATGGAACCCAGATTAATATCCGGTGAGCACGCACTGTTAACTCTGAGACTAAAGCCGGCCGCCACCTTGCCCCAGCGCAATTGTTCTGCTGCATCTTCGCCATACAGATCAGCGGATAATAATCCGGCTAAAAACGCATCGCCGGCACCGTTTACTGACTTGATATCCACCTCGGGAGCCTCGCAGAAGTGTGCGTGTAATCGGGATCCCTGCATAGTTGCCAGCATAGCGCCGGCTGCGCCGAGTGTTATTAAAACGTTTTCCAGTCCACACGATAACAACGACTCGGCAATTTGATGCAAATCAGCGTCGCTGCCCAGGTTGGCCAGAGCCTCGGCCTCGTGGCGATTGACTTTTAGCAGTTGCAGGCTGGGCAATATACTCAATAACTTCTGGCACTTATTAATGGATACTGCTTCCGCCACTAACGGAACGTTCCCCTTATTAGAGACCAGCCAGGTAACAAAGTCGACAGGCAGATTAGCATCAATAATACAAATATCAGTGTCTGACAAAAGCTCCAACAAAGATGGCAGCAGATTAGCTGAAAATGTCTCAATCAGACCGGCATCAGCAACTGCATACAATAAGCTGCCATCCAAATCATGCAACGAAACATAAGAAGAAGTTCTGACACCACTGCGTCTCACCACAGGCGATGTATTTATACCGGCAGCGTCACAGTGCATCAGCAACTGGCGGGCTGCGTCATCATCACCAACAATCGAAACCAATGAGGTGTCAATGCTCAACCTTGCCAATCCCTCCGCTATATTTAACGCGACACCACCAGCGCTGGTGGTCACCTGACCGGGCGTTGAGTCCTCAGTCTTCGCCTTGCGCGACGCGATGGCGAGAATATCCAGAATCATCGCTCCGACGACCAGTGCTCGAGGCCGACGTTCCGTGTTTACGCTGGGTGGTGGGACCATAGGTTCAGTATACTCAGTAGATTCCGGGCATAGTACATCACCAGTATGCTACAGTCCCGTGGCCTGTCAGCTATAGCCGCTGCCGCTTTAACCTGTCTGTGTTTACCATGTCACTCACAACCACCGAACTCAAAGTTCAACCCCCTCTGCTATTACTGGTTGGTATCTCGGCAATCGGGCCGATCGCGTTAAACGGGGTGCTCCCTGCAACCACAGCGATCATGCAGGATCTGATGACCAGTTACAGCACCGCGCAACTGGCGCTCACCGTCTATTTGTTTGCAACAATGATCTCGCAGCTGGTGCTGGGGAATCTGGCTGATCGAATCGGCAGAAGACCGGTAATGATAGGCAGTTTGCTGGTATTCGGGTTGGGCGGAGTTATCTGCGCGCTTTCACCATCGATAGAAGTATTGCTGCTTGGCCGCTTTGTACAGGGTCTGGGTTCATCAGTGTGCGTCTTTCTGACCCGTACCATCATGCGTGATGTCCACTCCAAAGACAAAGCCGCCAGCGCCATTGGTTACATGAACACGGCCATGATGGTAGCCCCCATGTTCGGGCCAGGCATTTGTGGCTGGATCACTGATATCAGTAGCTGGCGAATTATGTATGCGTTACTTGCAGTAGCTGGTGGATTGTTTTCCTGGTTCAGCTATCGCTATCAAAACGAAACACTGACTCACTGCGATGAAGTGAAACCCAACTTTATCGTGGGCAGTATTTCGCTGTTAAAAAACGCAGAGTATCAAGCCTATCTGGCAATCTTGTGTGGCGCTGTTGGAATTTACTTTAGCTTTCTGGCCGGCGCGCCATACGTTGTGATGGAACTTCGCGGACACAGCGCAGCAAGCTACGGGTTCTGGTTCAGCATGGTCGCCATAGGCTATTTATTGGGCAACTTTACTGCCGGACGATTATCGCAAAAGCTCGGCACACAACGTATGATCGTACTAAGCCTGATACCCGCAGTGGCAGGCACAATTCTATTCTGGGTATTCTCGGGATGGTCAAATTTAACCGGGCTGTTTCTCCCGATGCAGCTAATCGCTTACAGCAATGGCATGTGTCTGCCCAACCTTACATCGGCTGCAATGAGTGTTCGACCATCACTGTCGGGTACCGCCTCCGGTTTAACCGGCACCGTGCAAGTGGCCTCGGCGATATTACTCACCCTGGTGGTCAGTCAACTTTTAAAGGCCAGTGAATTTC
>CAZNOB010000109.1:0-17830 GCA_964574535.1 uncultured Granulosicoccaceae bacterium
TCTAAAAATTTATAAGTCTCTGCTTTTCACTTTTGAGTATTTTTGGCTAAAGACAAGAGCCATTCAATAACAACTGAAAAATGGATGAAAAACGCCAGGCGTTTGCACTTACTCTGTCGCTCTTGATCTACCCGCGCTTGATCAGTTTTGAGAGTGATAGGCCCAGACAGGGATGTCCCGCATGGGCGACAGCACACCGCTATCGCCAGCCCCGGGGCGGATACTCTTAAACTGCGAGCTTGTTGCGCTTTTCGGTCTCGAGCACTGGCGTTTCTTCAGTTCGGTGCTCATCAAGATCGATGACATTATGATGGGTTGCCTGAATATGCGTTTTAAACATATTCGTTGTCCATATCATTCCACACGCACCGGTACTCCCCTGAATATCAGAATATACGCTTCCGTTGATCTGTGTATTTTTTATCAAATATTGTCTGAACTTTAAAAAAAGTTCTTTATCTACTTCACCGGGATTGCTCCAAAACGATTCCAGTGAACCCTGGTGCGTAAGGCTCGGGAAATCATAAATCGCATTGCCCATCGCCACAACCGGTGTCTGGTGATACAGAGATGAGATACCCACCGTACTATTAATCAATACAGATCCTTCGGCATTTTGCAGCAACAATGGTAAATCAGTGTCATGTACATAGTGCACACGCCCTGAAACATTATGGCGCTTTGCCAGGTTCTGAATCTGCTTTCGATAGTTTTTATAACCCCGGTCATACGGATGATGCTTAAACACCAGACTGACATCAGGAGCAGCACTCGCAAAAGAAATGATCACTCTCTCGATAAATTCCTCAACACCACCATAGTCCGAGTGTTGTGTTACCTGGGTATCATTGTGCACTTGAAGCGGGACCAGGAAATATTTCTCCTGGCCACGAATTAAACGCTGACTGATGCCACGTTCCGATACCTTGTACCAGGTTTTTCTGATTCCTGATCGAATCCAGCACATCCCTTCCGAGAAAACGCGCAACGCACGATGATGTTCATAGTCTGGAAATTTGCGACGCAGTACTGAAGAGGCAATGTAATATTGCATGGCACTGCACGCGGCTGAAATAAACACACTACTGACTGGCGCGGCCGGGGTCGGCTGTTCTGAATCATCCAATTCCATCGAGTGAAGCTCTTGCAAAATTTTCGCAGGCTCACACGCCGTCGAATGGCCATTCACGCCACCCTTCTCTAAGGTTGTGTAGTTCGGCCTGACATAACCTTCTTCAAAAACATACACCTCAATTGCGAGACGTTTCGCGATAGCAATAGCCTGACGATGGTAACGCCTGCAATCACCGAAAAGATAAATACGCTCAATTCCACGCTCGGCCATCAATGACTCAATCCAGAACGGCCATATGGAAGCTGCCCCGGTAAAATTCTCATAGTCGCCGTCACGGTAAAAGAACAGGTCACCACCGTTAAGATTGACCTTTAGAACATTGTGTCCGTTACTTTCAAGCTGAGTTGCCAGCTTTCGAAAAAAAGGTCCTACGGGTCCTTGCAGCAGTAAGACATTACGCGGCATAAGTCAGACCTTTTCTTATATTGTGAAAAATATTCACGTATTTTTTTAGTCCTGTGGCAGTCATAGAACCCTTTATCCGTTCTCGCTCGAGGATCAGCGCCGAAATTGTTTTTTCGACAGTGGTGAACTCCCCGGAGGCAATATCGAGATACGCCGGATAATGGATATAACTTATATAAACAAGCTCTTGTAGGGTACGGATTCGACTACGTCTTTCAAAGGCGCAAAGATCTTCCGTCAATCCCCAGCCGGCATAAAAAGGCCTACCATATGTAACGACCTTCTTACCGCAAAGTAGTGCTTCCAGACCGGCAAGTGAGGTCATTGTGTGTATTTCTTCACACAGCCGCAACGCTGTATCAATAGGCAGGCTGGTCTCGACATGATCACACAGCGCCGAAACTTCACAATAATTGTCAATTCCGTCAGATCGATTGCCGCTGACCACATCCGGATGAGGCTTATACACAATCATGCGGTTCGGATTTCTTTGCTTCACCGCGCTGAGTAATTCAAGGTTCGATGTGATGGTTGTTGTGCCAAACCTGAGCGACGCATCACCATCTACCTGGCCGATGACCAACAAGGCCTTTTTCCCGCGGTAAAACGAGCTGTCCTCGGTTGCTGTCGAGTTACTGACGTACTTGCTGATTCTCTGCTCTGTTAAAATATCAATCAAGTCACTGGCACGATTTTCCTGTGAGGACGAACAATCATAATGCTGCAACAGGTGCTCCATCCTTGAGGGCTGCGTGGCGTCAAAGTAGATACCCAAATCATCGATCACAAGTGAACGGGGAGCGGTAAAATTGCTACCCAGTCCAACAGAGCGTACAAACCCATCCTCCATTCTTGCGACGCTTCGACCGATCAATTGTTTTTCCAGCGGTGTGTCCGGTTTTTTCTTACCCCATACCAGATAATGTTGCAATTCAGGAGCAACCGAATCACCCCCGACACCCAGCTGTTTTTTAATGGAAATATGACGATGCCCGAAATCCGCGGACAGTAAATACTTATCGATATACCGGCGTTTCCAAGGAGTAATTCCAACACAGGTATATGTTTTCCCCACCCGCCTGCGCTGTTCCGCCTGCACAGCGATATGATCAATGATTTCTTCCAGTTCACAAGGTTGTGCAGATATCGGGTCAATATAATTGGCATACAAAAGGTAGGAAGCAATAAATATTTCTGCCACAGTGCGCGGCGCGGTTCGCCTTGGAAGTGGCTGTATATCACGCGTTACTCCCCAGCCGCTATAAAACGGCTGACCATAACAAATCACCGGCACGCCACGTAGAAGTGCTTCCATACCATAGAGCGAAGTACCTACGTAGACAGCGGCACAATCACTGAGTTTATCTACCGGAATTTCACCAGTAATAGTTTTGACGCCGAGGGATGTTGCCAACTCCGCTAAATATCCCTGTTTACGACCCGCCATCACTTCCGGGTGCACTTTTAAAAAGACTTTGTCTCTGGTGTGCTCCCGAATTGCCGCGCGTAGCATGGCCGAAAAACGCTCTGCATTCATGCCACCGAGCCGCACTGACTGATCACCATCAGTCTGATCAATTACCAGCACATAGCCCTTCAAGCCAGATAAATCAGCCTGTGCTTTTTCAACGGTGTTGTATTTAGTGACTTCGTTTTCAATCAGCCTTTGAATTAAACGCTGCGCACGTCCTATATATCCCGGGTCACTGAGTCGCCAGGAATCAGTATCCAGACCGTTCAGTATATTCTCTAACCGCGATGGCTGTGTAGCGTCGTAGTAGATGCCGGTTGGATCATTGACCAATGAATACTTACGATGTTTTGAATCATTGCCATAAGAGCAAATAAAACCATCTTCCAGCCTGATATGCGGTAAACCGAAGAATCTGGCTAACCGGTCAGATTGCACACTGTAGGGTTTTGATCCCCAGGAATAAATGCCAACGCATTTTGCAGAGCATAACGAGACAGGGTTTCGGGAAAGTTTGTTAACAGACAGGAAACGTTCAATATGCCGAATATTTCCGATACCGGATGACAATGTAAATCCCTTTACGCTCATATGCTGATCCCGCTCTGGCGCATTAGCTAACCAGCTTGATCGCAAGACAAGATGCAAATAGACAGACGGCCATATCAACCATCAATGCCCTTTTGTGTTCCAACATCGTAGCTGTGATTTTCTGCAGCGTTGTCATCCTCTCATAGTCGAGCGTGTTAGCATCGTTGGCCGCGTCTTGTGCAGCTGTAGCGTCATCGGCCACACTGACAGTCATCACATCCAACTCCTGCGCCGGCGTTGTTGTGACAGGTGTGTTTGCTGCGTCACCCCCCGGAGCATTGAGTAATTGATTCAGCTGGCGAATCACCGAAGCACCATTGTCATCAGGGCTTTGCACAGATGCCTGGCCGATAATAGTCAACAAACCGGCGCTAATACCTTTTTCACGAGCGACTTTTTGTAAGGTGTTGACTTCCTCCTGCATACCGACCAATTCAACAAGCTGAGCGCGGCAATACTGAATACGTTCATCTTTCGTTTCACCGACCGTGACTTTTGCAGGGTTAACCGTGGCCAGCACCGGGCTTGGATCAATCGTGGTCGTACTGTCTGCCGAATCCAAAACAAACCGATTCAACAAGACACGCTCCATTCCAAACCCAATCAACTCCCGCTTACCATGGGTGAGATGGGTATAAACGGTGCTGTATTCGTGAAGCAGTGTAGGGCTTTGCGCCGCTGACATTGGTGAGTCCCGCGTATTCAATCAAAACCTAGGTGCAGAAAACAAGCCAAAGAATACAACTACCCTGCCTGCCATCGGCGGATCTTGCCGATCGCCTGTTCGCGCAGTATATATTCCATTTCCCAATTATGCCTTGCGGAAGGCGGCACGCGATCAAACTCATGATTGACCACTGGACGCCCATTGGAAAATCCCTCTATTGAAACCACTGAACAACCAATATTTTCCTGTTTAGCCAAAAAACAGATCATCAGTAACCCCGCCGATGGTGGTGCTTTTAGCTGACTATAGAGCTGCGCCCAGAGCGCTCTGGGAAAGCAGGCGATGGACTGATATTCAGGGCAATGGCTAAACTTACGCCATACCTGGCTGCGCCTGTGGAAAATGCTGTTACCCGAAATTATAAGGTGCGAGCCACCTGCGGAAGCAGGGACATCCCATGACGGGGTAACCACGTGAATATCCGGCACTCCGGAAAATCGAGGATTCTTAGCGTAGTCATTAAATGAAATCAAACGAGTTGATGTATGAAATTCAATGACCTCACCCGGAGCATTACCCACAACAGCAAGGTGATCTCCACTCTTCAACACACATTCTAGCCCGGCACTCGCATCACTAAGGTGCGCATCCAGGTAATCAAGGCAGACCTCGTCACGATAGTCAGACAATGGAAGTGTGTAGCCATTGGCACGGGCAAAAAGCATCAGTGCTGCAAACCAGGTGATTTCTTCAGAGCTCGAATCAGCGTCCGACAGGAGTCGTTCCACTTGTTCGTATTCACCGACCTGCAGATACAGAGAGGCCAGATGAAAATGTAAGCCGGAAGTGGCATAAATTGAATGCATCTGCATTATTTCAATGCAATGATCCAGATCAGTTAACGAAAACTTGCCGGTGGCAGACGCCCACCTGAGATATCGACAGGCTTGCCTGAGTGTGGGTTCCTTTTGAAAATTCTGCAATGGATCAGCATCGATATCTATCGGCGCTTTGCCGATCACGCCATCCCTTACGAGTGTAGAACAAGATCTCCGCAACATTTCTCTTACGGAGTTCAGCCCCCTGGTCTTTCGATTTAACAAGTCACTGGATGCCACTATGCCGCCACACGTGATGGCAACAACCTGCCTATTGCTCTAAGTACAGGGTTTTTAGAATCAACGCAAAACTGTTTAGGGTCTTCCTGCAATTTCTGTCCTTTTCTCCGTAGCGATATGCGGGTATCCGTAATTGCCTGCACTGTTTTGCGAAAACCATCTTCCCCGTGGATGACCGGTTTATTGAGCTCTGCAGCTACCATGTATTCGGTAAGCCAATCGTCATCCTGCCGTACAATTGACTGAGTCAATGCCGAACGCAGATCACCTAGTCGGTTATCAATTAACGATGTTCGTGGCAATTCATGATCCTGATCAGTTGGCACAGCACACACAAGCTGACTGGCAGATGTGCCCGCAATGACCTTCCATAGAGCATTAGTTTTCTGGGATTCGATAAACACTTCACCACAGATAAGTGTATTCGGGATATCGCAGAATGCGGCGTCAGCTGCCCGTGCGGTATTGATAAACACAGTATGCGAGGCACCGCGATAAAACGCCAACATCTGTGCAGCGTTACACCACTCCGGGTGCAGACTTTGTACCCGAATTGGATAGGATGCAAACATGTTTTTCAGCCCTGTTAACTGGCCTGGCTGTAAAACCAATAAGGTATCCAGGCCTGTTTCTGAAACATTATTATTCAGCAGTTTATCGATAGTTTCTCGCAAAGTATCAATACACCACTGATCAGGATCATTAATATCAACCAGTATCGTGGAACCCTGCGGCCATTGCATAGGATAAGACAGCGATTCATAAACGGGATCAAGTGATGATACCGAGGGCTGACACTTCAGAGCCAGCGGTGCTGCCCGTTGATCTATTTTCAACAACTGATTATACAAGCGGGAGCCAGGAATTAATGGTTCTATTGAGGAAACACTGTCGTTTGCTATTTTGCCGTCCATCGCACTCACCGCATCTTCAATACAACTTAACTGGTGCCTTTTCCAGCAATCAGGCGAGCGGCATGCACGCAAAAAGTTTAAGCCGCGCATTGTAAGTGGTGCCGTAAAATCGGCAGACGAGCCTGCGCTGCAAAGTCCACCGCAATCGCATCATTACATGCTCCACGGCGGCGTTCATTTTTATTCAGGGTTGATTCGAATGCAGCTGTCCATGCAGTCGGATCTTTAATCAGCGTACTCAATCTGTTCTCGTGATCCCGCATATCCTGATTGTCCGTCACCAGTATAGGAGTACCTACCACAGTTGACTCGATAAGCTTTACCGCAGACTTGGCCTGGTTAAAAGGGTTGTCCTCGAGCGGGGCAATAGATAAATCCACCATGGACAATAATTTTAAATACTTGTTGTAATCCATATAAGGCAGAAACAAGGCATCAAGACCCTGCGCCTTCAATGATTCACTATCAAGCTTACCCGCCACGATAAATCTGCACTTTTTATTTTTCTTAAGCGTTGCAACCAGAGGTTCGGTGATTTGCTTTAAATCATGACCGTGACTATTGCTTCCCGGAAAATAGCCAATAGTAAACCACTCCGAATCAGGCTTTTTCAACTGCGGTGATTTGAACAGACGCGGTATAGAATTCGGCAATACCGTTACCTTTGCCGCTGGCAAAAGCCGACTAATCGAGTCAGCCAGATAACGGGTTGAAACCAGAATATGCCGAAACTCGGACAGTGCCAGAAAATTATTTTTAAAGTACTCCACCACTTTAACCAGCGGCCTGTTGCCATTAAGGAACATCGGACTGAAATCAGCATAATCCGTATCAAAGATCAGATCATCATAATCTGCATGTAACAACGCGCTTGACTGGCGGCAGAGTCGAAGCGCCGACTCAAAACGTCTTGTCCATTTCGGGCGATGGAAAATAATATGTTCAGCCTGAGTCACCAGTGAACGGCTAAGGTCTTCAATATGAGATACCTGCACCGAACATCCATTGGCAGCCAGGCAGTCAGCATAGTGGTATACCCGATGTCGTGCAGAGGGATCAAGCCAGGCACGGTGTCCATGTCGGCTGTCTGTGACGTATAGTATGCGCACGGGTTGGGTCCGAAAAATAGGCCGCTTGTACTTGCCAGAATTGAACCAGAATTCCAAACGTCAGGCGTGGATTCGATTGGCCAGCCCGTCAAGTACTGTAGTCATTCACTACTAACTGGCAGTGGTCAGGCCGCAAATGTCATCGGACTATTGCCCAACTCAAACTGACGGTCTACCGAGACGACAGAGATTTTGTCGCCGCTTGAAATAACACCCAGTGAACACAGTGGAATTTCAAAACCACAATTACCACTGACATGTATACCTTTTCGTCGAATATCCTCACGAAATATATCAGCTGCCAGCTTGATACGTTCTTCACCGTTGACAGTGACACAGATTTCAGCGGGTTTTTCAGATTCACGGTCAAGTGTCCAACCGAAGATTTTGTTGTCACGAACCCCGCCAAGCGTACCGCAATATCTTTCCACCGCGGTTAAAATAGAGCTGGGCTTATCCTGTTGTGCTTCGAAGTTCTCAAGTGCGTAGTTATACACATCGAAGTCAGGCTGATTAATTTCCGTTATCTCTTCGATCTCCCAGGGCTGGGCCAACTCTTGTATTCCGCCCTCATATTTTCCCTGATTAAGTACTGCCATCGGGAAATTGGTTCCGTATCTTTTATTAAAAAGCCTCAGACTAGCCTGATAATTTTCTGTAACACCAAAAAAATCCAGGTCAGTCGGCTGGGCCCCGGATAAGGCACGGAACTGACGATTTTGAAACTGCTTTGAACGATAGAAATCAGACAGGCTACCCTGATACTGATGGTGATTAACGAAATGTACAAATTCGGAGATTACACGATCCACAGGATTTCTAAAAAAGGTGACAATCGGTGACTCTGGAAACACTTCGCGATACTTTTCCAACGCAATATGCCCGGTGAGAAACCGTTTTTGCAAGCCCTTCTCTCTCAGAGTTTCCAGGTCCTTTTTGCTATAAAACGAACTGAGAATATCTTCAGATGTATTCGGTGATTTTTCCCCATAATCGTTGAGCACATTCCAGGGACCAAAATAATGTTCCGCACTGATACGAAAGCTGGTTCCTGCTGTTTTAGGAATGTGCAGGTAGATCACCGGAAACCGCATTTCTGTATTCGACATCATTAAGCCGCCAGTGAGAAATCTTCACGATTTCTGGTTAGGTTGCAATTGTACGCCGGATCAGTCTCCAGGCTATTGCCCCACTTTTTCTGCATAAACTGTGCTTCACTGGTGAACCGTACTTGTTTCTCGTGGGTGTCTTCCTGACCCCTACTCACCGATTCGTGATGGTATAATAACGCGTATGGTGTCCACAGGTTCCGATGACCAAGCGCTCTAACACGCAGACAAAAATCCACATCATTAAAAGCCACCTTTAAATCACTATCATTAAGGCCGCCAGCCGCCAGATATATATTCTTTTCAACAGTCAGACAGGCAGCAGTCACCGCAGACATATTTTGAGTTAAGTGTAACCTTGAGAAATATCCGGCCGACTCAGAATCAAAATACTTATGTGCATGGCCCGCGACACCACCGATACCCAGTATAACGCCCGCATGCTGCACCATATTATTTTTATACAGAAGCTTGGCACCAACACAACCGATTGAAGGCCGAATGGCATGAGTTACCATCTCTGTTAACCATTCAGGCGAGATCACTTCGATATCATTATTAAGTAAGGTAATTACACTACCATTTGCATGATCAACGGCAAAGTTATTAATGGCTGAGTAGTTAAACGCACTGTCATATGCCAAAACGCGTATATTATTTCTACGCCGAATCTCTGAGAAATATGACAGTGTTTCCTGTTTTTCAGAACGATTATCTACCACGATAATTTCATAATTTTCGTAATCTGTTCGCTCAATAATACTATCGATACACTGCGTTAGAATATCCAGCTGATCCCGAGTGGGAATAATAATCGACACCAGCGGCGGGGGAGTGGTGAGCTTTCGATGTACGCGGTAAGTATTAGGAAATTTACCCGCCGTCACCGTGGCTTCTTCACCCCGACTTTTCAGATAATCTTCTACAGCAGCGACACCACTTTCAGTAGAAAATCCCTTGGTATCGGCATTTGATGCTGTAGAATCCGGCGCCATACGCCAGTGATAAAGAATCTGAGGTATATGCTGAACCTCATGCTGCTGAATTACATTGGCAACACGCAGCAGCAGATCATGATCCTGAGCACCATCATATTCCGCACGACAGAATCCGATGTCCATCAAAACATTTCGGCTGATCGCAGTTAGATGGCAGATATAGTTTTGTGCAAGTAACAGATCCGGATTCCAGTCCGGTTTAAAATGTGGATCTACCCGAGAGCCCGCTTCATTCAGCTTATCTTCATCAGAATAGATAAGTTTTACTTCGGGCCGGGATACAATTGTTTTGGCCATCTCGTGCAAAGCATGTGTCGCCAACAGATCATCATGATCCAGAAATAAACAGAAATCACCTTGCGCCACAGCCAAAGCAGCATTGGTATTGTTGGCAATGCCACATCTACCACATTGCTTAACCACTTTTATCCGTCGATCAATCGCCGCAGCGTGATCAATGGTATCAATTGTTTCTTGTCGGTCCGATGCATCATCTGAGATACAAAGTTCCCAATGTTGATAACTCTGTGCCAGCACTGAATCAATAGTCTGCTGCAACCAGTCCGGTCTGGTGTTGCAGGTCGGCATAATGATCGACAGCAGTGGTTTATTGCTATTTTTGTTCAATGCAGCAATTTCTGCTTCGAGGGGCAACCTCGCGGCCTCCACAGACTCTATCCAATCCAGATACCCATGACTTTCCACCGGTGCCACGAAAAGTGAAGAATAATGCTTTTGCAGCACGATTTCGTAGGGTTCATTTCGATTGATGGCAATTTTTCTGAGTGCTTCACGAGCACCGCTTACCGTCGCGTCAAGTCGGGAAGCACTCCAGCAAGTCAGCTTGCGTAACATGCGTCTCTCGGCATATTTAAAAGTGACAGGTGTAATGCTCAATCGATCAATATCAAAAGATCCTGCGACGCTCTGCGGATCGAATCGCAGTCCGCCCATCCTACTCGATAAGTGAACAAATCGTTTGGCGACAATACCGCTCCGGTAAGGTATGGAGATCACATTTTTTTCGGAAAAGCCCTCTCCCGAATCAATATAGAACTTCGCTACATCGAATGCACCCGTACAGCGGATGTCGATGGTAATCAGATACCAGCCGGTATGTAATTCCAAATAAGGAAACTGACACAGGAATTGTGGATCTGAACCACTGGAAATCCAGCTTCCCGTGTTCGCACGATGTGTTTCCTGAATATCACTGAACGGTTTAAGGCGAGGCTTTATCCTGGGCGTCAAACGACCTATTGGTTCCAGCACGCGCTTTATTTTTTTTATTCTTGACGTGTTTTCGGTCATTTTCCTGGAATCACTGGCTCCAACAACTCAGGCGAGCGTTTCATTTTGTTATTCGGCTAGCCTATGCATTGCGGTTTCTTACAAAAACCGCCGATAGTTTTGTATTCGAATTTTGTACCTGCTCCGAAATCCGATACTTATAAACCTATCGCAATGTCCTTGCCGTTGACGTCAAAAAGTTCCATCAGATTTAATAACAAATTTACATTTTGCGTCATATGCCAGGGCGACGGACGCAAGCAATTGATTTCTCAAATCTATAACGCCACTGCGACTCTCGTCGCAAGGGCAATCTTATAGAGAATATCGGTGATACTGGTCGCCAATTGAAGATTTTTAGTCGGCGCTTTCGGGAGTATCAATAATTCGTCACCAGACTCGATGGAGGCACTTTTGGTGTCAACAACTCGACCATCCTGTTTTACCAGTAACACTGAGTCTCGATTAGCGTTATTGGAAAACCCACCTGCCTGCGAGACATAATCCAGTGCACTGTTCCCTGCCTCCCAGAGAAAGGCCCTCGGTAGCCTGACTTCACCGGTAATCAGCACACTGGGGCTTCTACGGGGTATATAAATAGTGTCATCATTTTGTAAAATGATATCTGCAATTTCTTCATTCTGAACCACTACCAGGGTACCCTGCGGCTCGACGCGTGCCACCTTTTCCACAAAATCAGAAATAAGCTGAGCTTCCTGTGCCCGGATTCTAGCCTCCCCATCAGTGCTGGAAGATGCGGTTAAAAATTCAGATTCGAGTCTTTGCAGACTTTCTTCAATAGCATTTTTCTGTCTGGCTGCAATAGTTTTCCGCCGGAGAGATATACTCTGGTAGGCACTGAGTGACGGATCAACTTCAATCAGATCGAGCACTTGCCTCAATGTTGCATTGCGACTAACCGTAATCGCTGAGGGACCGTTGAACGTGCCATCAATATTGATGGTGATATTCTTTTCGTTTAAATCAGATCTAAAAGAAACTACATCACCATCGCCAATTGTCATTTGACTGAATTCAGACAGGGAAACATACTCAAAAATACTTTCACCATTTTCAATATGACTGATCGCCGCGTGGGTAACTCCCGCACGAGGTCCGCTCAGCGCTATAAGTTCGCTGCCCTGAATCTGATTCATTGTAAACTCAAAGCGGAAAGGCTTCGCCACATCCCCTTGCGCTATCACCGTTTTCTTTAATGGCTTAATAACGATTGCATCACCATCCTTGAATACTACATCCGGGATCTGCCCCGCCTGAATAAATGGATATAAATCCACCGTGCTAATAATTTTCGACTTACGCAGAATTTCGATGTAACGAAAGCTGCCACTTTCAATATCTATCCCACCCGCTTTGTCAATGAAATCGAGCACTGAACTGGTTGGTACACCAGCATACCGGCCTGGCCTTTTTACGTAACCGGTAACATAAACACTGGCCGTCTGAGCCGTTAACAGATTCGTGTAAACCTCAACATCATTGGTATACACATTAGCGATTGCAGATTTAACGGTACTGTTTACTGCCTTATTGGGCACACCACCCAGCTTGACTGGACCAACATCGGGAATGAATATATTGCCCTGAGTGTCTACGACCTGAACGGATTCAAATGCCGTGGCACCCCAGATACGCACCGATATTCTGTCGCCCGTGCTGACCAGGTAATCAGCATTTAGCCCGTTGTTTTCAGAATGTCCAAAACCACCGCTAAATAAACTATGTCCAAACGGCAGCGTTGAACGGCGAATTCTTTCCAACTGACCGACATCTTGTTTTTCCAACAGAGTAGTCGTATTAGTATCGGGCACAGGAACGGCCACATCAGTAATCTGCTGTGACATTGCATAGGACGAAATACCAGACAGAACAATGCAAAGCATTGCTCCAAACAAACGAGATACCATGTGTTTAGTTTGCAAAATCAATATGCTCCCTTACTGCAGCTCTGCATAGTGCAAAGATTGCGTACAGTAATAAGGTGACCAGAATGGCGCTGATCGCGTCGATAAAGCGATCGGGCTCTGTACTTGACGTGGGTATATTTGGCTTCACAAAGGTAGCCAGATAGCGCTTTTTTTGTTGTGACTCCGCACGTGCTGTCTCGAACGCGGTCAACGCTGCTGCGTAGCGTTGTCGGGCAAGCTCCTCTTCGACCATTAGCGGTTTATAATCTTCAAGCACCTGCCCCATGCCATCGCCACTGGGGTTTGCCAATCTTTTCCGGTCATGTTCGAGTTGTTGCTGCAGACCAGCAATGCGATTATTGATTGCACGCATTTCGGGAGAGGAGTCACGCAGGTAGGCCGCTTTTTCCGCATAGAGTGCTTTTGATTCGGCGAGCTTTGCTTCCATCGCAGCAATTACACCAAATATCGAACTGGTTTCGACACCGGGATCAAGTGCATTATTGTCCTCAGCAAACGCAGACATTCTACCACTGACCGCCCTGGCATTTTCAAGCGCCAGACGAACTTCCTCGCGTGCCAGTCCCAATGTATCCTGAGCAATACGATCTGAAAGCTGATTGATCAGCGCTTCGCTCTTGAGAATGATTTCCTGATTTATCTCTTGTGCTGTTAGCGGATCAAAAGCACGCACTGTGATTGAGATAATTTCGGTCGTTTCCTCATAGACCACCGTGATCATGTCCTGCAGGTAGTCATAGAATACCTCGGCATTCGCATCTACTGGCAGGCGCGATAAAAAATCAATGCGTTTGTCACTGTAGTGAGAAACCAGATCAAACTTATCATCAAGGTGCTGCGCCATTGCATTGGACATAATATAGTCAGACACTACCACCACATCCTGCCCGCCGGCGCCGGGCAATGGCAGCAAACCTCCCAGTGAAAACCCACCTGAAGATGCACCACCACTACGGATAACAACGCTGGACTCGGACACATACCTGTCAGAAGCAATGAGTCCAAAGTAGGCCAGCGCCATAAAGACTGGGACTGCCGCTGCCACAAACACTCGAAGTGCAACCGGATTCATGCTGCTGTCTCACTAAATAGTATGTTTCGATACATCACAAAAGCTTCATCCAGATCTTCGAAATAGTGTAATTTCCCGTTTGTCAGTACAGCCGCCACATCACAATTGCGCCGAATAGTATTTTCATTGTGAGAGACCAGTATCACCGATGATGTCTGCCGGCGTTCTTTGAATACCTGACGGAATTTTTCCTTCAGGCGTGCATCGCCAGTCTCAAGAGCCTCATCAACCAGATAATATTCAAAATCCAGTGCGTAGCTGACTGCCATCGCAAATCGGGATTTCATACCAGCCGAATAGGTAGACAAGGGCTGATCAAAGTATTTACCTAACTCAGAGAACTCTGTAGTGCTTTGCTCTACCTGATGGAAATCTGCACCATAAATTCGGGCGACGAATCTAGCATTTTCCCTGCCGGTCAGATCACCCTGAAAACCACCCGAGTATCCCATTGGCCAGGACAACTTACTGGTACGAATCACCCGTCCGGTGTCCGGTTTTTCAGCCCCTCCGATAATTTTGATCAGGGTGCTTTTACCGGCCCCGTTAGCACCGAGTATTCCCACACTTTTAAGACGCGGAAAAGTGAAAGAGATATCGTCAAGTACTGAATGCTGCTTGTAACCTACGCGGTAGGATTTACTGACATGATCCAGAGAAATCATTTGAGCAGCACCACTGATTCGTTCATTGACACAGGGCGGATCATTATCGTCGCTGCCGATCAAAAACACCCAACAACATCAAGCCGAATGCGTTCAGTATCAGGGCAAAATAGATCACATAGGGCAGATCCACATAGCGACTTTCAAAACTCGCAAACATCGCTGAACGGATCGATTCAATACAGTGCAGGATCGGGTTATACAATATATATTCACGGGCTTTCGCAGGGATAACATCGGCGGTAAAGAACAGGCCCGACGTAATAAACAATGGTCTACCCAGAAAAGCCCCTGCTATTGAAGAAATAAACTCATATCTAATGGTCAAGGCACCAATTACCAACCCCAGACCCGTACCAAGTGCTATCAACAAACCCAGTGATCCCAGTAATTCCAGAGGTCGCTGGATTTGAAATTCATACCCCACGGAATAGCAGGCCAGCAGCAATACACCAAGTACTGCTAACGATATCAATGAAGTCAGTATAACGGTGGCCAGCAATACATCTGTACGAGAAACCTGTGGAAACATAAGCAACGAGATATTGCCTTTTGCACAGGCACTCACTTGCGGATAAATATCCCTGAACATAAAGAATGGGGAAAATCCCGTGACAAAAAACAAGGGCGTGGCTATACCGGACTGGCTGTCTCTGCCCATCAGGTGGAAAATACCGATAAACAGCGAGATAAAAAGCAAGGGTTCCAGCAAGGCCCACAAAAAGCCCAGGGTACGCCTGCCATAGCGAGATTTAACTTCCCTCAGTATTAATGCATACACCACCCGACACTGTATGGTCAGAGCGCTTTCATGTTTTAAGCTGCTGGTTGCTGTATTCATTTTTATGGCTTACCAGGGCAGCACACTGAAAAAAACAGAGTGCTTAACTGGCAAAAGTGTCCAATTGTATTTCAACCCATCCCTGATCACTCTGACAGCCTAGTTTTGAATCAGGAGTGGCGAACGACGATTGTTTTTCGGTATATCGACGACATAAGCGACCATTGGCAGAAAAGTATTCTGAATCAACCACAATTTCACCGTTTAAACCCGTCTCCTCGTCAAGGTAAGGAGTGGGTCTGCCAATCACCGCCGAACCGACAACTGACATTTTTTCACTAACCGCACTATTGACAGCAGTGGGCAGGCGATTTTGATCACCGTACTCCTTCGGAATTCCGGTACATGCCGCCATCAGAATAAGCAAGGCTAATGTGCAGAGACGTAACATCCCATTCACCCGCCACTACTACTAAAGATTTCCAGCACACCACACACTTTTTCCTGCTCACTATCTCGCGTTGAAATAACCACCAGCGCCCGTACTTTATGTTCCCGCATCAAGGCTTCAGCGTCCTTAATAAGATCATCTGCTGTTACGCACACGGGATTCGGCGACATATAGTCTCCGACCGGAGCCGTTAAGACGTCACCTTCCTCAAGCATGGCACGCCTTAAATCACCATCAGTAAAGATTCCAACTACCTGATGATCTTTATGAATAACCACCAAACCAAGCCGGGAGGACGTCATCGCCATGACAGCGGTCGATATATCATCTTCGGGCGCACAAAGCGGGATATCCTGAGCACGCATGACATCACGAACTTTCGAATGCAGGCTTTTACCCAGCATGCCACCGGGATGAAAATGTGCGAAATCAGCGGGTTTAAAGTTTTTCGCTTTCATTAGAGTCACCGCCAGCGCATCGCCTACGGCCATCGCTACCAGGGTAGAAGTTGTTGGCGCCAGATTGTTGGGACAGACTTCCCTTTCTACAGGCAATACCAGCGTGACATCAGCACAATCACCAATACTGGATGTAGCACGACCGACCATACTAATGATTTTGTTGCCAAAGTATTTAATCGACGGCAGCAATTTGACCACTTCTTCTGTGCCACCAGAGTTTGAAATTAACATCACCACATCCTGTGGTGTAATCATACCCAGATCACCATGTATCGCATCAGCCGGATGAATATAGAAAGCCGGAGTGCCAGTGGATGCCAGTGTCGCGGCGATTTTTTGCCCAACAATGCCCGACTTGCCCATCCCGATCACAATCACACGCCCCGTGCAGGCAACAATCAGTTTAATTGCATCATCAAACTCACTCCCCAGGCCTCCGGCGATACTGGCCAGAGCCACTGACTGTGCCAGGATAGACTCCCGTGCAATATCTACGGCAGTTTGCTGTTGCACATTGTTCTTTTCTTTTATACCCACAATTGAAACCAGGTCGGTCAACTCAATCCCCAATAGTTGTTAACCACACATAATCAGCCGCCGTTGGCCGCTGAGCTAAAATCAAGAGTAGGGAGTAGCAATATCCACGCCGCTCAATACACTACCGGGGGAGGGTAAATTGATGACGCGGAAAATCTGTGGACAGGTGGTGAGCTAACCGAATTTGCCAGTGAGTGCTGCACTCATGGAGTTTTTCAACGGCCAGCTAAAAAGGCTATTGCGTCGCTCGCAGCGACTTGAGACGTTGCCTGACGGCTTCAGCATCAAACGAAAACGGCTCACCGTCCATCAACATCAGTGCCTGCGAATAGTATTCCACCGCCTGCTCAGAGCGCCCTTCGTTGTCAAGGCTCACGGCATAATTAAACAGATAATCGGCGTTAGCAACACCGCCTTTCAAAGCCACAGCATACAAGTCGGACGCTTTCGACCAGCGCTGCTGACGACTGTAGTAGTTAGCCAGAATGACATAAAGGGAAGGCGCGTCCCGGGTATTTTCTGCATGCTGAAGAAGCTCAAACTCAATAATTGCCCCCTCCCCGCCACCGCCGGATAAATTAAGCAGAGCAGAAAAAGCCGTTTCATCCGCTGGATCAAGTGTGAGCAAGTGTCGATAACGGTCTGCCGCAAGTTTGGTGTCGCCGTTCAGTTGCGCGATTGCAGCTACACCCAGATTGGCATCACGATTATACGGATCAAACTCCAGTGCCTTTCCATAAGAATCGGCTGATGCATTGTAGTTTTTACTCTGATACGCAAGATAACCCTGCCGAATTAAGTCACCAACCTTTTCATCAGCATTTTGCACCGGCGACGCCAAAGAGGTGGGGTTCTGAGGAACCACGGAGGTAGTAACAACCGAATCGGACTCGGCATTTGCCGAACTAGTGGCCTGAGCAGTGGCCTGAGTACCCGACTGCTCTATATGTGATGAAGTAGCAGTGGCATCAGCAGGCGAGCTCTGCGACGGTAATACAGAATCAACCGCAGGCTCTGAATTGCTCGGACGCGCTGGCTCCGTTTGTCGGTCGATATTCAATTCGCGGTTATCGCGTTCAAGACGATTTATTATTTCTTCCTGCCGAT